>CANBSM010000188.1 GCA_947372155.1 Burkholderiaceae bacterium | reverse complement strand
ACCTCCTTTCCCGCTCCAAGTTCGATGGGAAGCCCTTAAAAGCTTCCCATTTTTGATTCAAGAGTATGGCGCGTTGGCCGAGTGGTTAGGCAGGAGCCTGCAAAGCTTCGTACGGGGGTTCGATTCCCTCACGCGCCTCCAGTAATTTGTCTTGACGAATTAGGTGCATCACCTAAAATACTTTTAATTAATGTAAGTAAAAGCGTCAACTCAATCAATTAAAAAATCCATGATCACATTTCAAACTCTTAAAGCCAGTGCTCTCGTATTATTTTTGGCGGCACTCTTGGGTGCTTGCGCTAGTTCAGGAGATTCTCCTACCGGTACGGCAGAAGAGATTCAGGAAGTGCAGAATCAGTTATTAGGTGATATGCCTTTGCCGCAGGGCGCACGACTTTCTGGCGGTGACTCTATCATCATTGGCCGTGGTAATGAGTGGGTTGGTAGAGCAGTAGTGAACGCACTGCAAGGAGCAACAGATGTATATGCGTTCTTCCAATCTGAATATCCAAAAGGCGGCTGGACAACAGTTACTGCTGTGAAAGCAAAAACCAGTATTTTGGTTTTCACTAAAGGCGATAGAACTGCAACTGTAGAAATCGTTGATGGATCTCTGGGTGGTCCCAAGTCAGTCATCATCGTGACCTCTTCGCCAAAGAATGCAAACGTCGTTGCTCCAACTCGTAAGTAAGACGGTATAAACAAGCTTACCAACTGATGTAAATAAAAAAGGCCTCTAAGAAGAGGCCTTTTGCTTTATGGGCTTTAGACTAGAGCCCTTCAGCCCGTATCAAGCCAACCGCCTGACCTTCAATCGCAAAGTTGGGTTGACGATCATCTACCAAAATGTTTTTGAAGTCTGGATTCTCTGCTTGCAGTTCGATGACTATGCCGTTGGCAGTTTTCTTTTGTTGCCAACGTTTTACTGTGACTTCGTCATCAAGGCGAGCAACAACAATGTCACCGTTGCGAACTTCAGTTGTTTTTCTAACTGCTAAGTAATCGCCATCCAAAATACCCGCATCGCGCATACTCATGCCTTTTACTTTCAATAAGTAATCAGCACCCTTGCTAAATAAACTTGGGTCAATGGGAACATGTTTTTCAATATGCTCTACAGCCATGATCGGTGAGCCAGCAGCAACACGTCCAATTAATGGCAATGTGAGTTGTTGTAATGCGCCTGATGGTAAAGACAGTTGGCGATATTTGTTGCTGTTGTGTGATTGATTAAATCGCTGTGGAATACGAATGCCGCGTGAAGTGCCCGGTGTTAATTCGATATAGCCTTTTTTGGCAAGGGCGCGCAAATGTTCTTCGGCGGCATTGGCAGAAGCAAATCCCAATTGGGTAGCGATCTCTGCGCGAGTAGGCGGCAGACCGCTTTCATCGATGGCTTTAGTAATCAACTCCAAAATCTCATTCTGACGTGGAGTGAGCTTGGGGAGGGCAGTCAGCTCCTCCGGAAAATCGACTGTGTTTATGTCCATACTGGGATTGTATACAGCAGTATTTGATAGATCAAGTAATTTGAGGGGATAATGAGACATGAGCTCACAACAAGACACTCCTGAAAATTCCCCTCATATCTTAGTTTTGGGTATGGGCGGCACGATTGCCGGTTTGGCGCCGAATCCGGCCAATAATCCTCTGGAATATGAAGCTGGCCAGGTCGAGGTCGCCTCTTTGCTTGCCCATATTCAATCTGCCATCCCCGAAGGCATCAGCTTGGTTTCAAGGCAAGTTGCCAACATCAATAGCCGCAATCTGACGGAACCCTTGCTAACCCTTTTGGGCGAGGCGGTCAGAGAGGCCCTTGCTAATACCTCGGTTAGGGGGGTAGTGGTCACTCACGGAACCGATACCATTGAAGAGACTGGTGTCTTTTTGCAATTGACTTGTGGAAAATATGCTCAAAATTTAGGCAAAAGAGTGATCTTGACAGGTGCCATGCTGCCATCAAATGCCCTTAAAGCAGATGGCCCATCAAACTTGCTAGACGCCATTCGCTGGGCTTCAACGCCAATTGATAACTGTCCAGGCGGTATTTATGCCGTGATGGATGGCAGAGGTTGTCTGGCGATGGATCTGGCAAAGCGCCATGGTAGTGCCCTCAATGCCCCCATTCAAGCCTCCCCAAGCAGCTTAGTTGGGTTGATCAACCCGTCCTGGCTTTCCGGTGTGAAGGCGGTTCAAGCCCTCTGGACTGAGGATCTACCGATTCCCAAGGAGAATGAATGGCCTTGGGTAGAAATATTGACTAGCCATGCAGGTGCTCGATCAGAAACGATTACCCACTGGCTGAACTCCAAAGTAAAGGGCTTGGTTCTTGCGGGCTCTGGTATGGGGGGCTTTCATGATGTTTGGAGAGATTCTCTGGGTGCAGCGGTAAAGCATGGAATTGCCCTGGTGAGAACTACCAGAACCGGCGCAGGTGAAACTCTCCAGGATTTACCCGAAAAGGACATTGGCGGGTGTTTGGCATCAGGCAGTCTTACTGCCCCCAGGGCCAGAATTGCACTCCAGCTAGCACTGAATGCCGAAAAACAGGCTCAAATAGCTGGTAAATCCCTGACTTGGCAGGATTTTTTTGCTAGAATAACGGTCTTGCCTGTAATACGGTAAGTGCTGAAAAGCAGTTGTAAAAGTGTTGTTAGCAGTACCTACAATTTGTTACTACCTTGTCACACTGGCGCTGAGTTCACAACCATCAGAACTTAGCAAGACGCCCAGGTGACTTAATCCTTAAGGAGTGTTAGATGCGTCATTATGAAATCGTCTTTATCGTCCACCCGGACCAAAGCGAGCAAGTGCCAGCGATGATCGATCGTTACAAAGCTACATTAGCAGCTGCGGGCGGCAAAATTCATCGTATGGAAGACTGGGGTCGTCGTCAGATGGCTTACATGATCGACAAGCTTGCTAAAGCCCACTACGTTTGCATGAACATTGAGTGCGACCAGAAAACTCTGGAAGAACTTGAGCATGCGTTCAAATTTAACGATGCTGTTTTGCGTCACCTCATTATCAAGACTAAGAAAGCTGAAACAGAGCCTTCCATCATGATGAAAGAAGTGCAACGTGAAGAAGCTCGCAAATCAGCTCAAGCTGACGCTCCTGCAGCGGTAGCCTAAGTTAGAAATTTGAAGAGGAATACACAGACTAGAAAACGTATTAGAGAAGCGGGGCGGCGTTGAATCATTTCACCCTCACTGCAATCTTAGTTTCTAAAGACGCGATTCGATTTACACCTGCAGGAATACCAGTGATGCATTGCCAGCTAGAACATCGTGGCGAAGCGAACGAGGTAGGAGTGGCAAGGAAAATTCAGATGAGCGTTGAAGCCATAGCAATTGGTCCCATACAAAAGGATCTAGAGCGAATGGATTTAGGAGTTGAGGCAGTGTTTGAAGGATTCTTAGCACCGAAGACTCTACGTAATCAAAGACTTGTTTTCCATATTACCCATATTCAATTGAAAAATTAAAGAGGAAATCATCATGGCGTTTGGAAAGAAACCCGATTTCAAAAAGAAACCAGCTCAGAACCCATTGTTCA
>CANBSM010000187.1 GCA_947372155.1 Burkholderiaceae bacterium | reverse complement strand
CAAGATGCGCGTGAGTACTGGACTGCTGGTAAGCCTGTCTATGAGCCAAAAGATATTCGGGTGCCTGTAATGTTGGTTCATGCTGAGTGGGATGCTGACTTACCTAGTTACATGATGTATGAATATTTTACTAAGCTAGAAAATGCGCCATACAAGGAAATGCTCCAAATCAGTGAAGGTACTCACACCATCATCATGGAAAAGAATCGTATGTTGATGTTTGCGGGAGTGCAGGAATTCTTGGATAGCAACTTTAAGCCCGAAAAGTAAGCTTGCGTAATTACTTATCCTAAAACCCCTGCTATTTCTAGCCGGGGTTTTTCTGATAAATACGCCCAAAAATATAGTGTAGAGTTAGCAAAAATAATATCCATATTCAGGAGATGTAATGAAATTAGCTAGCTTACGGACTGGCGAGCGTGATGGTGCTTTGCTCGTAGTTTCTAAAGATTTGTCGTCTGGTGTTTTGGTCCCGGCTATTGCTAAAACCATGCAAAAGGCAATTGAAAACTGGGCTGCAGTTGAGCCACAGTTGAATAAGATTTACGAAAGACTGAATGCAAATTCAGTGAGTGAGGCATCTCCATTAGACGTCACTCAATTAGAGAGCCCGTTTCCAAGAAGTTATCAATTTCTAGATGGTTCCGTATATCTGCATCATATGGAAAAGGCCCGCAAAGCTAGGGGCGCTGAAATGCCCCCAAATTACAAAACCGAGCCTTTAATGTATCAAGGACTTTCAGATCGCTTTTGTGGCCCCACTGAAACTATGGTGTTTCCAGATGGAACGCTTGAACCTGACTACGAAGCAGAAGTGGCTATTGTTGTGGATGATGTGCCAATGGGTATTTCGCCATCTGAAGCGGGTAAGCATATTAAGTTGGTGATGCTGCTGAACGATTACACCTTGCGCGCACTGACAAAAACAGAGTTGCCCAAAGGGTTTGGATTTATGCAAGCTAAGCCCACTAGCTCATTCTCCCCTGTGGCTGTGACCTTGGATGAATTGGGGGATAAGTGGGATGGCGAAAAACTTCATTTACCTTTGGTCTCTGGTATTAATGGCAAGCGCATGGGGCAGCCAAATACTGGTGAAGATATGTTCTTTACCTATTTAGATTTGATTGCACATGCTGCGCGTACTAGAGCATTAAGTGCTGGCACCATCATTGGCGCTGGATCGGTTACGAACCAAGATAAAGAGAGTGGATTTGGTTGTGTTGCTGAGGCGAGAATTCATGAGCAGATGGTCAATGGAAAAGCGAGTACATCCTTTCTAAAAGATGGGGATGAGGTGTCCATAGAAATGTTTGATGACCAAGGTATGACAATCTTTGGCGCCATTTGTCAAAAAATTAAAACTTTATAAATTGTTATGATTATTCGAATTATTTTTTTCTACGTATTGATGTTTGGCGCAGTGAGTGCTCAAAGCGTATATCCAGATAAACCCATTTCTTTGATACAGGGTTTTGGTGCTGGCGGTAACTCCGACACGATTGCCAGAATCATTGCCCCTGGTCTATCAAGGGAGTTGGGTCAGCAAGTCATCGTGGATGCAAAAACAGGTGCTGGTGGCAATATTGCGAGCGCTGCAGTTGCTAAGTCACCCCCGGATGGTTACACCCTGATATTGTTCACTGGCGGACACGCGGTATCGGCCGCTGTATATAACAAGCTACCCTTTCATCCTGTGGATGATTTTGATTGGATCTCCCTCGTTACGCAATTTCCTTTTGCAGTTTCGGTCAGTGCAGAGAGTAAATTTAAATCCTTAGCAGATGTGATTGCTGCAGCCAAAGGATCGCCTGATTCTATTTCTTATAGCTCTGTTGGAATTGGATCTACACAACATTTGTCAGGCGAGTTATTTGCCTCAATGGCCGGTGTGAAAATGACGCATGTGCCGTATAAGGGTGGGGCAGGCCCACTGCAAGACTTGATAGGTGGTAGGGTGGATGTGATGTTTGATTCAATTACGGTGACCAAGGGTCAAATGGAAGCTGGAAAATTGAGAGCTTTGGGGGTAACCTCTTTGAAGCCATACAAGTTATTGCCAGGAGTGCCACCTGTTGCCGATACTATTCCAGGTTATGAAGTCACTTCTTGGACGGGTTTGGCGGCTCCCAAGGGTACAAGCCCTGAAGTGCTCAAGCGTCTGCATACGGCCCTATTGAAAGTATTGTCTGACCCAGAAGTGATTGCAAAACTTGAAAATACAGGCGGATTAGTAACGCCCTCTAGCTCCAGTGCGCAAATGAAGCAGTATGTATCGAATCAAACTGCTAAATGGAGAAGGGTGGTAGCTTTGGCTGGCATCCCCAAACAATAGGTTTTTTAATAAAGGATTCTTATGCTCTGCAAAAGACTTCATCATGCGGCTTATCGATGTCTTGACGCCAAAGAAACAGTTCGGTTCTATACCGAAATTCTGGGCCTCAAGTTTTCTCATGCGATGGGTGAGGATCATGTTCCATCAACGGGCCTATACAGCCCACACATCCACATCTTCTTTCAGATGGAGGACGGAAGTTGTATTGCTTTTTTTGAATGCCCTAATGATCCCGGAAGCATAAAGGACATGACATCACCTGATTGGATACAGCATTTTGCCTTTAAGGTAGAAAGCTTAGACGTCTTATTAAAGGCCAAGCAAGAATTAGAGCAAAAAGGAGTTGCAGTTCTGGGGCCTACGAATCACGATGATTTTATTAGCTCTATTTACTTTTTTGATCCCTCTGGCCATCGGCTAGAGTTAACCGCTGATACTTGTGACGCATCCCAATATCTGATATTTGAGGCTGAAGCACCCAAGGTTTTGTCCTTATGGGATGAAACCCATGATTGGTCTCAGAGGGAGAAAATATTTGGTGCTAAGTCGGGCTACAAGCGCTGAAGATTTATTTTTCTGAAGTAATGAATTCTGCGTTAAGCGGTCGCACACGCTCATCAACATAGTAGCCGCCATACTCACCATACCTTAGGTGCTTGCGAGTGCAGTTCATGCACTCGTAGATATCGCACCTGGTGTAAGGGTGGTAGCCAATAGCTATTGGTGCATCAGCAGACCATGAGTTTGTCCCATGAGGGTGGTATTCCTCCCAAGTTTCTGGCTTGTCTTCATCCCGTAGTGTGCCAATGATTTTTAAGAGCTTCAGGTCAAAACTTCCAGGTACAGACTCCCACCCCGGATTCATCAGCGCATTGCAAGTGCCGCATTCCGAGCTTGGCTGATTT
>CANBSM010000186.1 GCA_947372155.1 Burkholderiaceae bacterium | reverse complement strand
CGTCAAAAAATAAAATTCTCCTTAAGTAATGAAGTCTTGGGTATTCCCGAGCCAGAACTAAAGGAGAATTAAATGACACAAGCTAAACAAATCATCCGCGCTGTAGCAATCGCTGCTGCAGCTTTGGCATTCACATCATTCGCGCACGCTGCCCCTGATGCAGACGCTGCTAAAGCACTGGCTAAGCAAAATAACTGCTTCAAATGCCATGCGATCGATAAAGATAAAGATGGCCCTTCCTATCACAGCGTTGCAGAGAAATACAAGGGCAAGCCAGGTGCTGAAGCCAAATTAATCAATCACATTACTTCTGGTGAAAAAGCAAAGTTCCCAGATGGTCATGAAGAAGAGCACAAGATTGTAAAAACATCCCCACCAAAAGATCCAGAGCAAGTTAAGAATTTGGTTCAGTGGATTTTGGCTCAGTAAGAATCTAGCAACCAATAAGTAAATACAAACTCGAAATCGTAAGCACGAGGAATATAAATGAAGATCTTCAAAAAACTTCTAGTCATTAGCGCGGTAATCGGTGCCATAGGTTTGGCGCCCGTTGCGTTTGCACAAAACAACTTGCCTGATTTAGGTCAGTCAAAAGCGAATATTGCAAAAGCCGCCTTTAAAGAAGATGCCAAGTGCACCAAGTGCCACGATGAGAGTGAAAATGCTCCCGTACTATCTATTTATCAAACCAAGCATGGTGTGAAGGGTGATGCCCGCACACCAAGCTGCACCTCTTGTCATGGTCAAAGTGACAAACACTTGGCTGGCGATAAAGACGGCAAGGGCCGTCCATCACCAGATTTCGTATTTAAGAAGGGTGTATACGATAAGAGCCCAAGTCAAGAACGCATGGACCAGTGTCAAACTTGCCATAAAGGTGAGAAGCGCACTAACTGGAATGGATCACAGCACCAGGTGAATGATGTGGCCTGTAACGATTGCCACGTAGTACACAACCCAGTAGATAAAGTTAGAGTTAAAAAGACTCAAACCCAGGTTTGCTATACCTGCCACAAAGAACAACGTGCAGATAGCTACAAAACATCTACCCATCCAATTGAAGTAGGAAAAGTAGTGTGCTCCGACTGTCATAACCCGCACGGTTCTGCAGGCCCATCATTGCTCAAGAAAAATACTCTGAATGAAACCTGCTTCCTTTGCCATGCCGATAAGCGCGGGCCAGTATTGTTCGAACATCAACCAGTCGTTGAAAACTGCGCAAACTGCCACACGCCTCATGGTTCCAATATCACCCCATTACTGAAAGACCGCCCACCATTCTTATGTCAAGATTGTCATGATGGCCCTCATGCTAGTGCAAGTCCAGTGGGTCCAAATGCGGCTAGTAAACAATCTGGATTTACGGGCAGTCCAAGTGCGAACAATACGGGTAGAGCGTGCATGAACTGCCACGTCCAGGTACATGGGTCCAATAGTCCAGCTGGCCAATACCTACAACGCTAATGAACATTGATACTGATAAGAGGCTCGTGATGATTAACGCAAGCAAATACAAATTTAAAGTTACAGTAATTTCCGCAGCTGTCGCAACCTTGTTTATGGCAGGGTCAGCATTCGCAGATGATGAAGAGTTAAAAGCGCTGACTCAACCCCAAAGCTCTGTGAAAGTTGAGGCAATTACAGTTGATAGCTCATCGGCAAAGTTTGGTGAGTACAACGGCTTAAACAAAATGGGGAATTACCCAAACGGAGCCCTTAGCATCAAAGGTGGATCTGGGTACACCAATAATGAGCAGGGGGAAACTACTCGCTGGTCTGTGACGGGCGATAACCTTGGCCTAACTACAAGATCTGCCGGTGCTGAAATTAGCAATCAAGGCAGCTGGAGTTTGGGAGTTGGTTTTGACCAGTTGCAACACAATATCTCCGATAACTATCAAACCCCATATCAGGGAAAAATGGGCGGCAATAGCTTTACATTGCCCAGTAATTTGCAGGGTAATATCACCAGTACGACCAGCAGTAACACGATGAATTCGTTGGGTGAAATGGGCATTTCAACCACTCGCAACAATACAACTCTTAAGGGTCAGGCCATTGTTGATAAGGATTTGAATTTTACATTTGAATACAACAATTTAACTCAAACTGGGGCGAAGTTACAGGCGTTTGCTGGCGCTGGTTGGGCACCTGCTGTTGCAAGCGGAACAACCCCTGCACGCCTCGGATACAACAATACGGGCACTAATGCCCAGGGGTACAGTCAGATGATGTCAATCCTGCCTACCCCTATTAATTACCAAACGGACACAATCAATTTAGCGGCCAACTGGAAAAGTGAAAATGCCCACCTAACCACTTCATATTTTGGGTCTTTTTTCCAAAACTCAAATAAAAGTGTTTCTTGGCAACCTTTTTCATATTCAACATATGCAGCTAATCCTGCGCCTAATGAGACGATGAGTTTAGCCCCTAACAATGCATTTAATCAATTAAATGTAGCTGGTGGGTATGATTTCACTAAACAAACTAAGTTAACGGCTAACGTATCGGTTGGACAAAATACTCAAAATAGTGGGTATGCTTATGACCCACAGATGATGCAAACAGCATCACCCACAGCATCGATGAATGGTTTAGTGAATACCACTCATGCTGACCTGAAGGTTACTGATCAGACGCTAAAAGATTTGATTTTGACTGCTGCTGCCAAGTATGACAATCGTGATAATTTATCGCAATCTAATATGTATAGCTCGTATGGACTTGGTGGAACTAATGGATATACGGCGAATGCTCCAATGAGTATTAAACAAGCTCAGCTCTTATTATCTGGGGCTTATAAGATCTCAAAAGATCAGCGTGCAGACCTAACCTTTAGTCAAAATAATATCAATAGATGGTGCAACCAGTACGGTACAACGTCATCGACAAATATTGTTAACTCTACCGGCACGGGTTTTTTAAATACCTCAAATTGCGCATCTGCTACCGCTAGTCAGGAAAATAAAGCTGAGGCTAATTACAAGATAAAAGCCACTGAAGATGTCAACGTAAAATTTGGCGCCGGATATAGCAATCGAAAAACTCAGTGGGATCCATCTGCTCTTACCCAAATGCCTGGACCAAGTAGCTCACAAACTAGCACTACACCAGGATATAACGGCGGAAATTACAATGGTTTCATGCCCTTCTTTGAGGCTAGTCGTAAACAGTTTGTTGGTAAAGCTAATGCGAATTGGCAGGCAACTGAACAGTTAGGATTTAATTTGGGTGGTAAATATACGAATGACACCTATCCAGATTCTACTTATGGCGTTCAGAATGGTTACTCGTGGAGTTTAAACCTTGATAGCACTTATGCTTATGCAGAAGACGGAAATGTAAGTGCTTATGCTACGCAGCAAAACATGCAGAGAACTCTGAATGACTATTATTTTAGAGCTGCTTCTGGTAGTGGCGGCACTGCAATTCCTGCTTATGGCGGTGGTTGGAATAATACTTTGACGACTAACGCAACTACAGTTGGTTTGGCTGCTAAACAGGGGGGGTACTTATCTGGGAAGCTTACAGTAACTGGCGACGCAACCTTCTCATTCGCAACGTCAAATTATG
>CANBSM010000185.1 GCA_947372155.1 Burkholderiaceae bacterium | reverse complement strand
GGTCCTACAAAACTCATATCGCCTCGCAAGATATTCCACAACTGCGGAATTTCATCCAGACTAGACTTTCTTAAGAAACCGCCAATTGGTGTGAGCTGAGATTTGGGATCAGGCAATAAATGGGTAGCCACCACTGGCGCATCCACTTTCATTGTTCTTAACTTAGCCATCTTAAAGATGTGGTTCCCTTTACCAATGCGATCTGACCAGTAAATAGCTGGGCCCTTAGAGGTTAACCGAACCAAGATTACCAAAATGCATAAAGGTAATAAAAAAATTAAGCCTACAAATGAAGCGAGTAAAAAATCAAAGAATCGTTTCATTGAGATAAATACCAATCAGTTGTAACTTTTAAACCATCATCCATACTTAGTGGAGGCACCCAATTCAATATCACTTTTGTTTTTTTAATATCTACCTGCAAGTTATCGCATAAACGCTGAGCCACAGCTGACTTTCCTAGCATTGCAGCCGCAAACTTAATCGCTACCACTGGAACAGGCACCAATACCGCAGGGATTTTCATTGCCCTAGCTAATTTTTTAAGAAGTTGTGTCACAGAAACATCCTGATCATCGGATACCAAAAAAACTTGCCTAGCAGCTTTGGGATGAGAAATACAAGTCACAATTAGGCTCAATAAATTATTTAGTGCAACCATGCTACGACAATTATTGATAGCGCCTAAAGGCAAAGGAACCCTGCGAGCTAGCCATTGCATCATCGCCTTAAAGTTAGCGCCCACGCCCGGCCCATAAATCAATGGTGGGCGAATAACGACCACTTCCATTCCGCTTGTTCTGGAGAGCTCGAATAAAGCCTTTTCTGCCTCCATCTTTGAAACCCCATAAGGGTCTTCGGGGGCCGGAATATCATCCGCATCAAAGGCGTTGCCTACTTCAGTTCTTTCTCCATTCACTTTGATCGAACTCATATAAATAAACCGCCTTACACCTGCTGCTGCTGCCTGCTTAGCCAAATTCAAAGTCAGGCCTACATTAACAGCCCGGTAAGCCGCGAGAGCATCTGATGAACTCTCCTGCATTACATGAACACGGGCAGCCAAATGAACGACTACATCAACCCCATGCATTACATCCAGAAGTTGATTAGAAGAATTGAGGTCACCGCAAACTACATTCTGAATACCATCAGAAAATCCATACTCAGTGCGAGTCAGAGCCTTAACTTGAAACCCCAAAGTGCTGGCGTAATTGCAAAGCGCTTTACCAACAAAACCGTTAGCGCCCGTAATCAACAATGTGTCTTTATTCCTAACTGCGTCCATAGCCGCCGCCCTTTAAAGCCAAATAAACACAAGTCATGAGAAAAAGAAATTTATCGCGCAACCGCCTCCTACAAGTCCAGAAAGAAAAACTTAGCTTGCATAATCCTTTAGAAGATCCAGTAATCCAATTTTTTACAAATGGGTCGTTTTCCATCCCAATGATTTTTGCAATTAAAGCAGATTGAGCTAAAGCCCAGCCACTCGATACTTTGCGAGCACGATGCATAAATGCCTTAAGGCCGGAGTTCATGCCCACTTGATTTTGCAAGTGCTGCCGATAATGTATAAAAGCCTGATCATCAATTACCCAGTGATATTCACGTGACCTCGCATACGCATAAATGAACCAATCATGCAAACCAATAGCAGCAATTTCAGACTCTTGATGTCTGACTACAGCTTGAATTTCTTTAGCAAGGGGAGAACCTAAAACATAAGTACACCCTGGCCCCGCAGCCTCAAACAAGTAATCCCATTTAGTTTGCGTCTGTGATTTATAAATAAAAGCAGTTCTGCCATCCTCCCAAAAAGCGATAGCATTACTTGAATAAGCTTGTGCAGAGCGATCAATCATTAATTGATGGGCTCTAGCTAATTTATTAGGAAGCCAAATATCATCCTGATCAGAAAGACAGACGTAATCAAAGCCGTCAAACGATACATCTCTAAATAGGCGGAAGAAATTAGGGGCTGCTCCGCCAAATTTATGACCGTGAGGTAATACATGAATGCGAGAATCAGCAGAAGCTCTTTCATCAATCCACTTTTCAGACCCGTCGGTTGATGTATCAACGCTAACAAATATCTCTACCGTCACCCCATCCTGCTGAAAGATAGAGTCGATCTGATCTTTTAAATAAGCAACTCCGTTATAGGCAGCAAGAAGAACCGCAAATTTTGGTTTAAGTAAATTATTGTTATCAGTCAATTGAAGACTCAAAAAATACTGTGGTAATTTAGGGGCGCCTGTCTAAAGCTAATATAAGCTCGTGCAGCACAATATATGAATAAAATGCCGAGTATTAGCACCAATAGCCAATATCTTTTCTGATGCTTCAGTTGCGATAGGGTTGCACCCATCACTAACACCACTGGCAACAAGAGTAAGTCAGCCAATCGAGAAGAAACAACAACATTAAATCGAAATATCTGCAGAACCGCTACAGCCAATAGACCCGAAGTAATTCCCATTAGCCTTAAGTTTGCCCAAACTTCACTCGTTTTTTTATAGAAAATCCAAATAAATCCAGTTAAAAAACTCACAAATAAGATGAAATATTGAAATAAACCCGTCTTATTTTGCGCCTGAACAATTGATCCTTGTGAGTATGCGAGAAATCGGGCGTTTGTTGCAACTCCGACCTTAAGGAGCAACTCAGGAACTATGCTGGAATATGCCAATACCCCAGAAATGATTACCCCTGAAATAAGCACAATCAAACCAAATCGACTATACAAAATCGCTATAGCAAAGACCAGGAAGAAAGTTGCCGCTGATATATGAAAAGTACATGCAACCAATAAAACAAAGCATGCCAACACTCTTTGATTCTTGGCAAAAAAGACAATTGCCCAAAGAGCAATCGACAAAGCAATTGCAATGCGTATCTGGATACCCTCATGCAAAAATCCCAGGATAAGAAAATAGGGAAGAACATCCAAAACCCCTACTTTAGTATTTACCTGAAGTAATGCTGAAAACTTAAGCGCAAGGCATATAAAAATTAATAGGCCAAAAAAGGTTTCAAAACTGGCAAAACTACTCATTATGTTTTGAACAAAAAAATAACCTGGATCTTTAACCGTCAATGCTAGAGATAATTTTTGAGAAAGTCCAATTGGACTTACCTCTAAAAACATTTTCAAATAAGAGTCATCTATTAACCAATGCAAATTGACTACAGTTAGTGTTGCCCATACCAACAAGAAGCCAACTATATATTGCCAACATAAAAGGTTTTTTGATTTAGAAATCATCTTTAATTCAACTTAACAATCAACTGGGTTAACTTTTATAGAGAAAGAAACAAAATACCAAAAAATACCGTGGCAAGCACATAAGAAAGCACTCTTCCATAAAGCAATGCAGTACCTGCCTCTTTCAAACTTCCAGCATCAACCATGCGCATAGAAACGGGATCCTGAATTGCAAACACTAAAAGGGTGGCAAAGAAGTTCATCAGTTGCCCAACATAAACAGAGGTCATGCGCATTTCTGGATAGAGGCTAGCGATACCAAAAGGGATGAACATAGCAATCACAATCAACATATTTGTTATTGCCGAATAGGTTGCCAGCTTAAGTGAAGTTTTTTTGAAGTGGCCGGTGTCTCGCCAAACATCAATTTTTGCAACGTGTCGAAAAGATGGATAAAGCACTGGTAGTAGAGCAAAGCGGACGGCTTTACAGAATGCAGGTGACTTGATTAATACATAGACTGTCACAATACCAACCAATG
>CANBSM010000184.1 GCA_947372155.1 Burkholderiaceae bacterium | reverse complement strand
CATCATCGTGGTGCGTTCTGACAAGGCGTTTTTTGAATGACCTATTAAGACGCTATGGATTTAATCCGCAATTTTTCTATCATCGCCCATATCGATCACGGCAAATCGACGCTTGCTGATCGCATTATTCAACTCTGCGGCGGTCTCTCTGATCGCGAAATGGAAGCTCAAGTCCTTGACTCCATGGATATTGAGCGTGAGCGCGGCATCACCATTAAGGCGCAAACTGCCGCTTTAAATTACAAAGCCAAAGACGGCAAGATCTACAACATCAATCTGATTGATACCCCGGGGCACGTGGACTTCTCTTACGAGGTGAGTCGCTCATTGTCCGCCTGTGAAGGTGCATTGTTAGTCGTAGATGCCAGTCAAGGTGTGGAGGCGCAAACGGTAGCAAACTGTTATATGGCCCTGGAATTAGGTGTCGAGGTTGTACCGGTACTCAATAAGATTGATTTGCCGCAAGCGGATCCCGAGCGCGCTAAAAAAGAAATTGAAGATGTTATTGGTATTGATGCGTCTGAGGCGATCACTTGCTCAGCCAAGACAGGCCTAGGTGTTGCGGATGTGATCGAGGAAATGATTGCTCGGGTGCCTCCGCCAAAAGGGAATGCAACTGACCCATTGCAAGCCTTGATTATTGACTCCTGGTTTGATAACTACGTAGGTGTTGTCATGTTGGTGCGCGTTGTGAACGGCACCTTAAAGCCAAAAGAAAAAATTACCTTGATGGCCAATGGTTCAAGCCATTTAGTCGAGCATGTAGGTGTGTTTAGTCCGAAGTCAGTAGACCGTCCAGAGTTATCTGCTGGTCAAGTGGGCTTTGTGATTGCTGGCATTAAAGAATTAAAAGCTGCCAAGGTAGGTGATACCGTTACGCATACTGCTGGGCAGCAAGGGCGAATTCCTGCGGCCGAGCCACTACCAGGTTTTAAAGAAGTGAAACCCCAAGTTTTTGCTGGCTTATATCCAGTAGAGGCGAGTGAATACGATCAGTTACGTGAGTCCCTTGAAAAGCTCAAGTTAAATGACGCCTCACTCTTATATGAGCCAGAGGTTTCACAGGCTCTTGGTTTTGGATTCCGCTGCGGCTTCTTAGGTTTGTTGCACATGGAGATTGTGCAAGAGCGTTTAGAACGTCAGTACGGCATGAATCTCATCACAACCGCTCCAACAGTGGTGTATCAGGTCGAGCAATCTGACGGCACCCTCATGATGGTGGATAACCCGTCGAAGATGCCCGAGGCTAGCAAGATCAATACCATTCTTGAGCCGATCGTGACTGTCAACTTATACATGCCGCAAGAGTATGTTGGAGCAATGATTACTTTGTGCGTCGGTAAGCGCGGTATTCAGATGGATATGAACTACCTAGGTCGTCAGGTCAAACTCACTTATGAGTTGCCAATGGCAGAGATTGTTTTGGATTTCTTTGACAAAATGAAATCCATTTCACGTGGCTATGCCTCAATGGATTACGAGTTCAAAGAATATCGCCCAGCAGATGTAGTGAAGGTCGACATTCTGATTAATGGTGAGCGTGTAGATGCGCTTTCTGTGATTGTTCACCGCAGTAATAGTCAGCATCGTGGGCGCGAGGTAGTTGCCAAGATGCGTGGCATTATTCCTCGTCAAATGTTTGATGTAGCTATTCAGGCGGCAATTGGTAGCAATATCGTTGCGCGCGAAAACGTCAAGGCTTTGCGTAAAAACGTTTTGGCTAAATGCTATGGTGGCGACATCTCTCGTAAGCGTAAGTTATTAGAGAAGCAAAAAGAAGGCAAGAAACGTATGAAGCAAGTGGGTAACGTGGAAATTCCACAAGAAGCCTTCTTGGCTATTTTGCAGGTGGAGGATTAATGAACTTTGCTCTAGTCCTTTTCATCTTGGTGATTGTTTCTGGAATTGCTTGGATCGCTGATAAATTGCACTTTGCCCCGCAAAGACGTTTAGCTGGTATTGACCGCATGCCCTTATGGCTTGAATACACAGCGGGCTTCTTTCCGGTGATTTGCGCAGTATTTGTATTGCGCTCTTTCATTGCCGAGCCTTTCAAGATTCCATCCGGCTCAATGATCCCTACATTGCAAATCGGTGATTTCATTTTGGTAAATAAATTTACCTATGGCATTCGTTTGCCAGTGCTCAATCAAAAAGTAGTTGATTTGGGTTCACCTAAGCGCGGCGATGTTATCGTGTTTCGCTATCCACGTGATGAGTCAGTGGATTACATCAAGCGTGTTGTGGCCTTGCCAGGCGATGAAATTACTTATGAAAATAAGCGTCTGACCATTAACGGTCAAGCATTGCAATACAGCGGTGGTGAGCCGTACCTCGATCCTGAGAACATGCGTTATGCCAAGCGCTTTACAGAGACTTTCCCGGCAGACTTAGGCGGCAATCGCCATGAGATCCTTAATGATCCTGATCGTCCGGCTACCGTATTTCCAACTGAGCGTTTCCCGGGTTCGGAGTTCTGTCATTATCAACAGTCAGGCTTGACTTGCAAGGTGCCGCCGGGGCATTACTTTGCCATGGGCGATAACCGGGACAATAGTGCAGATTCTCGCTATTGGGGTTTTGTACCGGATAAAAATATTGTGGGTAAGGCTTTCTTTGTTTGGTTGAACCTAGGTAATCTTGGCCGTATAGGCGGATTCGAGTAAATATTATGAATGCGCGCGCCGTTATCGAAACCGGACCGCTGCAAGAGCGCCTCGGATACACCTTCAAGAAGACTGAGTTGCTGAATCAAGCTTTAACTCATCGTAGTCATAGCAAGAAAAATAATGAGCGACTTGAGTTTCTCGGCGACTCTATTCTCAATTGCGTTGTTGCTGAAATGCTCTATGAACGTTATTCCGACTTAGATGAGGGTGACCTCTCTCGCGTACGCGCAAATTTAGTTAAGCAACAGGCTTTATACGAAATCGCACAGACTTTATCCCTATCGGATTACTTGCGTTTAGGTGAAGGTGAATTGAAGAGTGGTGGCTTTCGTCGCCCCTCAATTCTGGCTGACACCTTAGAAGCAGTAACTGGCGCGATCTTTATGGATGGTGGTTTTGAAGCGGCTAAGGCAAGCTTACGTAAGTTGTACTCCATCATCTTGGCACACGTTGATCCTAAAACCTTAGGTAAGGACGACAAAACTTTATTACAAGAGTGCCTACAAGGGTATCAATTGCCATTGCCCACTTATAACGTGACTGGTACTACAGGGGCTGCACATAACCAGCAGTTTGAGGTGGAATGCTTGATCCCAAGTCATAAAGTGGCAGTCAAAGGTGAGGGTGCCTCGCGCCGTGCTGCTGAGCAAGCAGCAGCAAAGTTGGCCTTGATTGCTATGCTCAAGGCTTTGCCGCAAGAATCTCGTAAACCCAAGAAGACTCGGTCGGCCAAGAAGAAGGCGGCCAAAAAAGAAGTGACTGAAGAGCAGTTCAATCTTAAGCTGAAGGGCTAATCGTGTTTAGATGCGGCACCATCGCCATTGTTGGGCGTCCTAATATGGGTAAATCAACCCTTCTGAATGCGTTGGTTGGTCAGAAGATCAGTATTACCTCTCGTAAGGCGCAAACTACACGCCATCGTATTTTGGGTATTCAGAATCGCGAAGAAGCGCAGTTCATCTTTATCGATACCCCAGGCTTTCAGACGCGTTTAATGAATACCTTAAACAAAGCGTTGAACCGTACAGTCACTACCGCCTTGCAAGATGTGAATGTCGCTTGCTTCGTGGTTGAGGCTGGGTACTTTGGTGAAGATGATAAAAAGGTATTAAAGCTACTGCCAGATGACTTGCCGGTTGTACTGGTTTTAAATAAATTAGATTTGTTTAATA
>CANBSM010000183.1 GCA_947372155.1 Burkholderiaceae bacterium | reverse complement strand
TGTCGATGCTAAAACAACTCTTCTAATCCGTTGGTCGCGAGAGCTCTCAACCGTGAGCATTACTTTAAGTTACATCAATTAGTTAACTTTTGTTAATGACTGCTAGTCGCTGTAACTAGCACCTAAACACCGTAATCTATCGGTATCGCTATGAAAAATGTGCAGTAATCGGCTGCACACTTTTTGGCATGCCCAGCGTTACTTAAAGTAACGCTCAAATGACCAGACCCCACCTTTAGTCTCAAAAGCCAGCTTTTTGTAATGTTTAGGTCCTGTTTAGGTTCTCTGGTTATGAGTAGAGTGTACTCATAATAAAACCATATAAATCAACGAGTTATATGTTCATACTATCGAGTGTGTAGCAGTGTGTAACGCTTTTTTGTGCTAAAAAAGTAGTTATACCAATTCAACTGCTGCTTTAAGCATTGCTGGACGCAAATCAATATAACGCTGTGTCGTTGCCATATTGCTATGTCCAGCAAGCGCCATTAGTACACGTACACCAACACCACGCTCTGCTAAATTTGTTAAACCACTTCTTCGTCCACTATGCGTTGTCGCTCCAGTAAATCCAGCGCCAACATATATGCCGTTTACTATATGCGTCAATGAGTTTGCTGTAAATCCACTGCTACGTTGTGTGTAAAACAAAGGTTGCTCAATATCATCGTACTTATATGCTGCTACGTACGCTGCTAATTCTGCTCTCATTTTTTCTGCGAACCAAATCTTACGCGCCTTATTTCCTTTAGTTTGTGTTTTATCTAACGTAGTTTCACTTTTAATGCGTCCATCAGCATCTAATACATCGCAATAACGCAATGCTGCCACTTCGCCAATACGTAACATTGCCCAATGCGTCAATAAAATAATAGCCCTATTACGCTCACTATGCCTACGTGTTCTAACGTAATCCAGTACACGCTGTAGTTGCTGTGTATTCAGTGTTGCTGCTTGTTTCATATCGTAGCCCTTTCTTTTTCGTACTAATTTGCTACGTATATTGTGTTTTCTGTTCATATAAATTCCTACCTAAATTTGTCTAATAAAAATCTTCCATAAATCAAACGGTTGCGTCAGTTTTTAATGTTTCTACATATTTTGTGTATTTTGTGTTCAAACGTATTTAGTTAAAACACCTCAAATCAACGCTGTATGCGTTTTTATGTGTTTCTGCGCTAATCTGTAGCAGCCCTATACTTAAAAGCGCTACAGATACCAGCAAATACTAATAATCTGCTATGTAATTCGCATAGTGCTTCTTAAATTTCAGCGCTGCTATTTTCGTTAGCAACCCAAAATCAATCAGTGCTTCGTTTTAATCTAACACCATCAATTAGTAATTTTTGCTTATAGCAATACAACTAACGTCTCTTTCAGTGTTAGTAAATAAATTATTCAATAGTGTCTTTTGCCAACGCAACGTCAAACAAAAGCGTTTTAATTGTTTATTTTTTCTAATATTTTTTGCGGAACTTGTGTATTCACGTAATCAATACATTGCCAGTTTCCAGCGCCTGCTTCTTTGCTTATGTACTTTATCCATCGAACTTCAGTATCTTTTGTTAGCCTATCAACCATAATATCTTCAGTGCCTACTTCTGTAGCCATCCATAATTGCCTAATACCATCAGCAATCAACTCCTGCGTAGCTGCTGGATGTAAATTTCCAACTGCTATATGTATATGTAACGTTCTATTTTTATCATATGTATTTTGTGTGCCTTCTATTGCCGCTAAAAATATTGGCAAATAATTATTATTTCTACGCCAGCCATTTCCTGTCATCAACCTGTTAAATCTCAATCTAAAATCAAATAAACTTCTTCGCGTAAGTTCTATGCGCTTGTCCATAGTTGCTTCACTAACAGCATAGGTTGGTAAACACGTTTGTAGCGTTATAGCGTAATCGCAATGTACAGCCAATTTCTCTAAATAGTCTGTCTGCGCCTTTATATAAGCCAATTCGTCGCTTTTGTGTAGCAAATTTCTCATACATTTATTTATGCTTTGAACAGAAAAACATAAATATTTGTTGTAAATATGCTCACTAATGCGCATATGTAATAAGGATAAAACAATGAGAATGTGCGAGATAGTTAGTAGTGCTGATATTGAACGTGTTAAACGACAACAACAGACAGCAAAACAACAAACTAAAAATGCGAAACTTGCTGCTGCGCAATTGAAAATTCGAAAAGCTCAACAACAGCAACAACAACTGCTAAAACAGAATGTATAAAAACACGTCGAATTTGGTGGTTTTTGTCGTTTTTATATAAGAATTAAAAAATATATGTTTTACGACGACAGACTATGCGCAAATACTTTTTATTGTTTTTTTACTTTTTTTATTCTATCGCTAATGTACATCTCATCAATTTCACCAGCAGCATCAATCAACTTACGTGTTTCAGAACCACGTAATTGTTCCATTGCCTGAACAACAGTTAAATGCGAATAATGTCTTTCAATCATCAATACACTCGTTCCCATTTGTGTCGCTAATGTGTGTATTGGAACTCTATCGTGCGTCAACGCTAACGTAGCATATGTATGTCGCAAACTATAAAACACTCTTTTTCTATTTGTTTTCGGATCGATCAATAAATTATGCTCTTGTAAATAGCGTTCAAACATTTTTTGGAATGCTTGCGGAGTCTTTTTTGCTTTCGTTGTAAAAATATAATCGTCGTTATTGGCGCGTGCTACAAACTTCAATTGTTGTGCTACTGGAGTTTCTACGTTGTAATTTCTTATAGCAATGCGCTTTAATGCTGCTACGCTGCGAGCGTTGCCCAGTATAGTTCTCTCGCCAGTCTTACCATCAACTAACATTTCAACAACTCTGTTTGCGTTAAACGTCAGTTGCTCTTCCCCATCCTCGTCCACTTCACCAGTTTTTGTAAAAACTGGTTTTGTACTTTCTTTAACTTGTCGCCATCTTAAATTTAATAATTCATCGCCTGGACGTGCTCCTGTATCTAATAAAACATCTACATAATCGCGCAATAACAATCTCAATTCTTTGCTCTTCTCACTTCTTGCTCTACTAATCCAACCTTCAAAGCCTGCTAACATCGCCCTTATCTCATCTACATCAAATGCTGGACGTCTTATACTATTTCGACCTTTAGACTCTACTTTAGGTCGATTTGCTTCAGTTAAAAATCCTCTTATTACAGCTTCATCAAATACGCGATTGATTGCTGCGTTCTGTGTTTGTACTGTGCTACGTGCTGGAACTCTTCCCATCAATGCCATACGTTTAGCATCTAATGCTTCTAATGCCTCAACATCTATGCCAGATATTTTTCTTGTTCCTAACGCTGGCACCAAATATTCTTTAATTACTCTTATGTAATCGTTGTAAGTAATCTTTCCCCTATTACACGCAATTTCGTGCTCCATCCTATCTATAGCCAGTTTTGCTACGTCCTTAAATCTTCTTGTAATAACTGGTAAATTTGAGCGCTTGCGTATTTCAGCCTCAATCATTAGCTCGCGTGCTATTGTTTTTGCTTTTTTTAAGTCACGCTCTTTTGTAGACGCTCGTTGCCAAATTCCGTCCACCTTAAATCTACATTGCCACGTTGAACTTCGTTCACGCTTGTAAATTAGCAACTCGCCTTCCATCAAAATATGCGTAGTTTCTTTCTTATCAGCCATTCACGTACTTTAGCGCTTACGTTAGCAACGGACAAGTAAAAGTGTGTAAAAAGTGTGTAAGCAAGTAAAAAAATAGGCTGCTTACGCAACCTATTGATTTTACTACGTTTTTGGTGGGCCCACCAGGACTTGAACCTGGGACCAAAGGATTATGAGTCCTCTGCTCTAACCAACTGAGCTATAGGCCCGTTAGTCTTTGGTTCAATCCTCTTCGAGGAAAGTCTTGAGTTTGTCGCTGCGGCTTGGATGACGCATTTTTCTCAGAGCCTTAGCTTCTATCTGACGAATACGCTCACGC
>CANBSM010000182.1 GCA_947372155.1 Burkholderiaceae bacterium | reverse complement strand
AAAGATGGATTTCATTATTACGGTTTGTGATAACGCGGCAGGCGAGGTATGCCCATTCTGGCCAGGTAAGCCAGCTACCGCCCATTGGGGCTTCCCGGATCCATCACAAGTGACCGGTACGGATGACGATAAACGCCGTGCATTTAAAGAAGTCATGATTGGCTTAAAAAAACGCATTGATCTTCTGGCGGATATGCCATTAGATCGACTCAATTCACTCAGCCTTCAAGAAATTCACACTAAATCATGAGCACAGTTACTAGTAAGCTTTCCTTTTTAGATCGGTATCTCACTGTTTGGATCTTTGCTGCCATGGCGGCAGGTATTGGCTTGGGATATTTTGTTCCTGGAGTAGAGGGGTTCATTAATTCCTTTCAATCGGGAACTACCAATATTCCAATAGCCATTGGATTGATATTGATGATGTATCCACCGTTTGCGAAGGTGAAGTACGAAGACTTGCCTGACGTCTTTAGAGATAAGCAGATCTTTGGATTGGCATTCTTACTTAATTGGATTGTTGCGCCTACCTTGATGTTCTTCTTGGCAATCCTCTTTGTTCCCAATCAACCGGAATATATGGCAGGGCTGATCTTGATTGGCATAGCGCCTTGTATTGCAATGGTGATTGTCTGGAACGATATTGCCAAAGGCTCTACGGAATATGCGGCTGGCTTAGTGGCTTTTAACGCAGTGTTTCAGGTGCTGTTCTTTAGTGTGTATGCCTATTTCTTCTTAACTGTCTTGCCGCCATATTTTGGCTTTGCAGGATCCGTTGTCAATATCACTATTGGTGAGATCGCCAAGACGGTTGCTATCTATCTAGGCGTCCCTTGTGTTGCTGGCTTCCTGACTAGATACATTGCTCTCAAATTTGTGTCGAGAGAGTCTTATCAAAATACTTTCGTTCCCAGAATAGGCAAGCTCACCTTGATTGCTTTGCTCTTTACGATCGTAGTGATGTTTAGTTTGAAGGGTAAGTTAATTCTTCAGCTGCCAATGGATGTGGTTACCATCGCAATTCCATTGTTAGTCTTCTTTGTAGTGATGTTCTTACTGACATTCTTTATCACCATCAAAATGGGTATTGAATATAAGCGTTGCTGCACTTTATCGTTTACGGCATCTAGTAATAACTTCGAGTTAGCCATTGCCGTAGCCATTGCCGTCTTTGGGATTAATTCTGGAGCTGCATTTGCTGCTGTGATTGGACCCTTGGTAGAGGTGCCCATTATGGTTGGGCTGGTATCGGTTGCTTTATGGCTAAGAGATAAGTTCTTTCAGGCCTAAAACCTGTGATTAGGGCCTCCAAAGGGGTCTTATATTCAAAATTGTGCCGAAATAGAGGGGATTGGCTCTAGGGAGAATGTAGAATCATATTTTCTTATTTACAGAAAGCATCATTCGCATGTCTACCTCTATTGCTCTCAAGTTTTGGCGTTATATTTCCCTGGGCTTCTTGTCATTAGCAATGCTTGGTTTGGCTGCCTGTGGTGGCGGTAGTGATAGCGGTAGTAGTTCTGCTGTCGCAACCCCGAGCGTCTTTTACGTTGTGAGTAATACCAACGACTCAGGTGCCGGATCTCTGCGAGATGCAATTACGGCAGTTAATAGCGCATCAACTTCCCAATACTCAGGCATTACTTTTTCTGTAGCGGGTGTAATTACTCTTGCAAGCGATTTGCCTGCTATTACAAAGAAAGTATTAATTGATGGTGGTACTGCTCCTGGCTATGTAGCTGGTAATACCACTACTGCGCCGTTGGTTGCGGTGAACTTCAATAACGTTGCCTCAGGTTTTACCTTTAATAGTGGTTCAGCAGGTTCTGGCATTTATGCTTTGTCAATCATTGGATCTAATTCAAATGGCATTACCTTAAATGCGGGCAATATCGTTTTATTAAGAAACTACATCGGCCTTAACTTAAGTGGTGCAGCTGCTGGCAATGCAAAGGATGGCATTTATATCTCCGCTTCTTCTACTAACAACGTTGTTGGCACAAACCCAAACAGTATCTCTGGTCTTTACTCTAATGTGATTTCCGGTAATACGCAGAATGGTATCCAGATCTATGGCAGCGCAGGCAACAAGATTCAAGCCAATGCCATTGGCACCAATCCAGCGGGAACGGCAAAGATTGCTAACGGTTTCAACGGTATCTATGTAACTTATTATGCGGTTGATAACACAATTGGTGGTACTGCATACATCAATTCCGCTACAGGGCAAACTAATAATCCAACGGGTAACAAGGGTACAGTCCCAATCGTTTCTATTGCTCCGCCATTAGGCAATCTGATTTCCGGAAATTCTCGTAACGGAGTTTTAATTGATGGTGGTTCAGAGTTAACGGTGTTAAGTGGCAACTTTATCGGTACCAATAATGTTGGTACTGCAGCTGTGGGCAACACCTTGGATGGTGTATTAATTCGTAATGCGAATAATAATCAACTGATTGGTTGTACTTTTGAGGACAACCCATTTATTTACTATAACGTACTCAGCGGCAATGGTGCCAACGGTCTTCATATCCAAGACTCTAATGCTATCTTGGTTCAGGCTAATTTCTTTGGAGCTGGAGCAAATAATGCCTCCATGGTTCCTAATGGTTTGCACGGTATTTGGGTCAGCGGCAGCTCTGCTGGTGTGCAGGTTGGCGGCGTAATTCCTTTGGGTAACGTATCGGCTGGAAACAAAGGCGACGGAATTAATGTTTCAGATACAGCTAGTGGCTTTACCACCTTTAATACCTTTGGTGGACTTTATGCTTTCCAGGGGGCAGCTCCAAATGATGGTAATGGCATCACCATCACATCAACTGGTGGAAATAATTTAATCCGTACAAACGTGATGTCTGGTAACAAGGGTCATGGCATTGAGATTTCTGGCAACGCATCTGGAGTTACGGTCGATCCTAATGTGGTTGGTCTTAATACTGAAGGTACAGGCGCTCTTGCAAATGGGCCTGGTGCCAATGGTGCCGGTAACGGCGGTAGTGGGGTTTTCATTGCAGGAACTGCGCATGGAAACTTTATTGGCGGTTACAACAATTCTGTTATTCCGCAAAATACCTTCTCTGGCAACGCAAGATATGGTATCGAAATCATCGGTACCGCAACCAACAACACAATATTTAATTCAGTCATTGGTTTGAGTACTACGATGTTGGATAAGTTTGGTAATGGGCTAGGCGGTATCTACTTGGGAGCCACCACCGTCAACACTTATATTGGCCCATTTACAGCTCCATCAACTACATCTGGTACAGGAAGTGTGATAAGTGGTAATGGAGGATATGGACTAACACTCATGTCCGGATCAACATACACAATTCCAGCAGGCGCTTACCCTAGTGCTGGAAACTGTAATGGATGTGGCCGCCTTGTTAGAGGTGGGGATTTAATTCCGGGTGTATTCCCGAACTCATCTGGCCCTCTAGCTCCTTAAGCTTTCAAACTGTGCCAATCAGTCTCAGGCTGGTTGGCATTTTTTATTCTTCAGAATTCTTAACGATCAAAGTAGGCGCAGAATGAAAAATTATCTGAATGCACTATTGCTAACAACGGTATTTATGAGTTCTGCTTTCTCGCAAATGCCGTCCCCAATGATACCCGGGCAAGGCATGCCTAGACCACCTCAAGGTGGCCCAGGAGGCATGTTGCGTGATGATCCTCATCGACCTGTTGACCAAATTAGTCGTGGCCTTGGGGTGACGCCTGACCAATTTAGAGCTTGTTTTAATGATGTCAATCCTGCGCCCCAAGGGTCATTGCCGGGCTCCAATCAGAAGCACGCCAATAAGCAAGTGCTCTTAAGTTGTCTGCAACAGGCAAATCCCAATATCACCAATTACAGCCTTGATGCAGTGATGGACCAATATCGGCCTGGGGGTAGGGCGGCTCAGTAATTAGGGTGTCCTAGGATAGAATCAATCTATCCCTCATCTTTTAGGCGGAATTGAAAATGGTACGTCACTACTTCATTGTTTTTCTGAGCCTGCTATTGGCGGCCTGCTCAACACCAGTCAGTCAATTTGGTGTGTACAGGCAATCAGATGGAACCGTTGGCGT
>CANBSM010000181.1 GCA_947372155.1 Burkholderiaceae bacterium | reverse complement strand
GGTCAAAGGCGACCTTTTCCCGAATGGCGACCGGCGCTGTGTGATGATTGATGCCGAGTGTCAACAACTTCATAATGGCAATTATAGATTTGATGGCAGCATTAATGGGGGTATCAATGGGGTTTTTGGCTTTTCTGGTGATTGGGGGTATTTCTGGGGCGTCAGCCTGGATTTTTTACCCTGGAGCTTCTGGTGGGTTCAAACCCGGCAGAATTCTGATTGCGTTCTTGCTGGGATCTATTGCAGCCTCTGCTAGCTCGTATGCTGGGCAATATTGGGATTTTTTCCAGTCTGGGCAAATCTTAGAGTGGGCTAGCGCTATTTTTGCTGCCTGTACTGCGGGTTGTGTATTTACCGCTTTAGCTAAATAAGTCGGTCTGAGTGCCTTGTACCCACTGAATGGGCGAGCCCTTTTGTTCAGTTAGCCACTGGTTGGCCTTGGTGAAGTGACCGCAGCTTGCCTTGCCTCCGGGCTCCAAAAAAGGCTTATCCGTCTTGTATACGCCAAGACCAGACGGGTGAGAGGATTGCAAAATCAACTGATTCTGACCACCTTCAATCAATGGCAGCTTAGATTGGGCATGCCCACCCCATAGTATCCAAACTAAATGCGGTCTGGTTTTAGATAAAGCGCCGATCAAATGATCAATCAAGCTTTTCCATCCCAGGCCTGTATGGCTTCCAGCCTCACCTAATTTGACGCTCAGAGCTGTATTGAGTAACAGGACTCCTTGCTTGGCCCAATGATGTAAATCCCCATTTGGCAAAGGCCCAAAACCTTCTAGCGCCAGCGCCTTACTAATGTTGCGCAGTGAGCTTGGAAATTCTCGCGAATTGACAGCAATCTCGGCGGGAATAGAAAAGGCTAGTCCTTGAGCCAGCCCTGGTGAGTGATAAGGATCTTGACCCAAGATCACTACCTTTACAGAATTAACAGGACAAAGTTTGAGGGCTTTAAAAAAGTTCTGAGGCTCGGGTCGAACAACATCATTATTAAGAGCGGCCTGCAAATTTTTCTCTAGTGAGCGCCAATCCGCTGACTCGAAATAATCCCCCAGTAATTCTTGCCAATCATTTGGGATATCGTCTTTTGAAAATAGGGCTTTCAATTTCGATCAGACATCTTTCTTAGGCGTCAGTTCATATTGCATAGGCATTTGGGCAGATTGCATTGAAACAATACGCTCATGCTCTAGATCATCTCGATAGAAAGTAATGCGGGTATGCGAGTTTTCAGAAAGACTTCCTAGGACTCTATCCCAGCGGGCACTAGTAACGCGCTGACCATCAATACTGGCCAGTAAATCTCCGGCCGCCAGGCCTGCTGCTTGGGCAATTCCGTTATCAAGTACATGGGTAACCTTAAGCCAGCCCTGAGCATCTATGTGGCGCATGCCAAACTGCAGCTTGAGCTTTTCCAGTGTAGATTGAGATCTTGTTTTTACAGCAATGAGATTTGAGCCAATCCATCTTTGGAGTGGAATATCTTCTACGCCAAAAATATAGCGGGCCTTCATCTCATTCCAAGTTTTGCTAAAACCAGTTCCTAGTAATTCAAAAATCAAATCATCTAGTCCATCTTCCGTCATGCCATCCAAGGTGACGCCATGCTTATTCCAAAGCAGGCGCATGAGGTCGTCTAGCGATTGCTTGTTTTTAGTGAATGCCCGAATCTGTAAATCAAGACCAAGCGCAACTAAAGCACCTTTACCGTAATAGCTGACAACCATATTTGGGGTGTTCTCATCTGCTTGGTAATACTTGGTCCAGGCATCAAAAGAGCTATCAGCTAGGCTCTGCTTATGGCGTCCGGGACCACGCAAGATTCCGTTCCAGTTATCTGCAACAAGTTTTAAATAAGTCTTGAGATCAATTCGCTTGCTACGAAGTAGTTGGAGATCGTCGTAGTAACTGGTAAAGCCTTCAAATACCCAGAGTAAGCGAGTGTGATTGCGCTTGGACAAATCATAGGGTTGAAAAGCTTTTGGCTGAATACGCTTCACCAACCAGGCATGAAAATACTCGTGACTGCACAGGCCCAAGAATTCTCTATAAGCAGACTCTTCAAAGAGAATATTTTCTTGGGGGATTTGATCTCGTTTGCAAAGCAGTGCAGTGCTATTGCGATGCTCAAGACCGCCATAGCCGTTCAATACTGCATTGACTAAGAAAAGATATTCATTAAAAGGGGCGCGCTTAGATTTTGGCTCAAAGAGATCAATAGTGCTAGTACAGATTGCTTGTAAATCTTGTGCAAGGCGTTTGGCGTCAACAATATGATTGCAGCCCTGTATTGCCATGCGATGAGCTACACCATTTGATTTCCAATGTACGAGCTGGAACTCACCCATGGCTACTGGATGATCTAATAAGTCATCATAATTTTGCGCCAGATAAAAACCAAATCCACGCTCATCCGTCTTGGCTGCTCTCAAGCTGGTTTGAACAGTCCAGTGATCTGCAAAAGCAAGTTCTGGTGCCGTGATGGCGAGTGAGCAAGGTAAATCCTCTTGTCCTTTAACGGCCAAACATAGACTAGTGGCGTTAAAGAAGGCGCGTTCTGTATCCAGATAAGCTGCACGTACAGACGAATCAAAAGCATAAACAGTGCTGAGCACCTCTATCGGACCATGGCATGGTGATAGGCGCCAATGGTCGTTATCAATACGTTCAAGAGTTATTTGTCTCTTAGCACCGTTTACTGAAATCGCTTCAATCGATTCAATATGTTTACTGAAATCACGAATTAAATAACTGCCTGGAATCCAGACTGGCATTTGCAGCACCTGACCATTGGGGTCAGGGTTAGCAATATGCAGTTTGACGCGATAGCGATGGCCGTGCAGGTCTGCCGGCCAGACCGTATATTGAATTGCAGGTAAGTCCGCAGGATTCATATGATTTACTTTAGAGAGCTAAATTTCTTTTCGATATCGGTAATCTGTACCGCTCCAGGGAAACGGCTGCCGTCAGTAAAGAATAAAGTCGGCGTACCTGTAATTCCATAGGTCTTAGCAAAAGCCATATTCTTGTCCAGTGGCGTGCTGCATTCGCCTTTGCCGCTAGGTGTGATGCCATTCACCATCCAATCAATATATGACTTATAGGGGTCCGAGGAGCACCAGATTTGTTTCGACTTTTGCGCAGAATCTGGCGATAAGATTGGAATGAGATACGTGTAGATGGTAACGTTATCAAGCTGTTGTAGAGATTTTTCTAGGCGCTTGCAATAGCCACAATTTGGATCAGAGAACACAGCTAGCTGACGACTGCCGTTACCACGTACATTTTTGATCGCGTTGCTAGTTGTTAGGTCGCTCCATTTAATGCGGTTTAAGTCCGCCTGTCTTTGCTCGGTAATATTTTTTCCTGATGCGAGCTCAATGATTTCGCCTTGAATCAAGTATTTTCCAGAGGTGTCGGTATAAAAAATATCATTGCCAACCAATACTTCGTATAAGCCAGAGATGGGAGCTGGAGAAACGCTCTTCACTTTGGCGTTGGCGCCCAACTTCTTTTGAATCTCAGTCTTCAATTGCTGTTCTTGTTGTGCATGCAGTGGACTCATGCAGAGTAGGGTTGCGCCAATAAAAGCAATCGCAGATAACAATTTATTCAAAATCAATTTCTCCTAAAGCGCGTTCTATTAGGCGCTGTTTTATAAAGTGGCTTTTATTCACAAGGCCTAGTCCCCAGTTGCGGAGCTGGCGTTCAGTGCTACTGCTTGCAGAAAATAATTTCTTGAGTTTATCGGTCACCCATAAGAGTGCGCTAGTGTCGCCTTGACGTTGTCGTTCGTAACGTCGTAACAATACTAAGTCACTTGGTGCACGAAAGGATTCGCGCTTGCCCAAAATGTTTAACAGTACCGCAACATCTCGCAGCCCTAGATTAAGGCCTTGCCCAGCGAGTGGGTGCATGACATGGGCTGCATCGCCAATAAGCACAACCTTCGGGGAGGAGTCTGGTCCAATAAATCGTTTAGCGCGAATTTTTCTTAAAGGGAAGGCTGCGGGTACTGAATTCAGAGTCAGTTCACCTAATTGTTTGGCAATTGCACCGTTGGCAATAAAGGAGAATTGATCTAGCCATTGCGCTTGATCTAGTTTTAGTAAATC
>CANBSM010000180.1 GCA_947372155.1 Burkholderiaceae bacterium | reverse complement strand
AATACGACGAATTTGCATACTCACGGCTTGCATGTATACCCGGGAGCCTATCCAGATCAAAAACCTCTAGAGTATGGTGATTATGTAGTTGATCCAAATACTGGTGGAGTTTTGCCAAATGGTGATTCAAGGCAGTACGTTTACCAAATCCCAAAAGACCATCCTGCCGGACCGTTTTACTATCACCCGCAATACCATGGCAGTAGCGCAATTCAGGTGGCAAGTTTGATGTCGGGAGCCATCATGGTTCGTGGTCCTGTTGATGATTTGCCGGAGATGGCGGAAGCAAAGGAATTAATTTTCTTATTCCAGGCGCCTTACTACTCAAGCAGTCAAATCAGCAATAACTATGGCGTGAAAGATGGCTTACTGGAGAAGTTTGCTCAAATTGCTAATCAACCAACTGGCTACGGAGTCGAAAGCTCTTTTCATGATTACCTAGATGCTCAGCCTGTTTTGATTAATGGTGTACGTCAACCCACCATCGTTATGCAAAGTGGGGAAGTGCAAAGATGGCGCTTTATCAATACGCAGGTATTTAACTATCTCAATCTGAGCTTGGATGACCATACATTCCGCCAATATACGACTGACGGATGGGGTAGTAGTGATTTTCAAGAGTTTCCTGATGGCCGAAAAAATAATGGTAAAGGTGTTTTATTGGCAGCTGGCAATCGATCTTCTATGCTGATAAAAGCAGGTGAGCCTGGAACCTATTTTCTGAGATCATTGCCTGTCAAAATTGCCAAGGGTAATCAAACTGCTGTTTTACCCGGAGATGTGTTAGCTAAGATTGTGGTGGTTGATGCTAAAAAGACAATGAGCCTGCCATCGGCGCCTTTACCTATAAGTAGCTTCCTAAAGCCCATTGCTGATCAAGAGCTTGCTAGCGCAGGTGGAAAAAAGCGCAGCATTATTTTTAATATGGTTGGCAATGACAATCTTGAGTCTTCTAAAAATGCGCCATCTATTGTTGATAAAGCAAAGTTAACTGCAGCAACTTTGGTTACAGAACTCTCTGAGTCATTTAAGAAAAATAGAGCCTTAGCAAAAGAAGAGATTGCAAAATTAACAGGGCAGCCTATGGAAGGATCAAAATACTTTCCTCCCTTTGTTTCTCCTGTCTATGATTATCAGTTGCAGCCAGCCAACACCATCATTCAGAATGTGATTCTTGGCGCTGTAGAAGAATGGACTATTTTCAACTGCAATAGTATTGCCCAGTCCTTTCATATTCATGTGAATCCAATGTATGTCACCAAGGTAAATGGCGAAGCGATTAAGCCTTATTGGTGTGATACGGTAGCCCTGCCAGCTGGAGGAACCCCAGAAAATCCTAGCTCGATCACATTTAGGATGCGCTTTAAGGATTTTGTTGGACCCTATATCCTACATAGCCAAATGCTGCAGTACTCAGACTTGGGAATGGTGCAGCGGGTTACTGTAGTGCCCGTCTGATCTCCAAAACACTTTCATTTTCTTCCTAGTTTTCAGCTATTATTTCCTCTATGCCTATGAGGGCAAATGACACGTTTATGGTTTATTGTATTTTCTGAACTTGCCGCCTTCTGATCTTTCACTACAAGGATTTTGTCTATGAAACGCCGATTTTTGCTATTACTGATATGTGCCCTAAGTTTAGGAATGGTTGCCTGCTCTAAGGGAACCAATTCAAGTGAAATTAAGGTGGCTGTATCGCCTGCATCGCCGCCCATGCTGTTTGATCAAAATGGCCAGATTGTTGGCGTAGATATGGATATTTTCCAAGGCTATTGCAAGTCTCGTGGCTGTACCTTAAAAGTAACGCCTTATGATTGGCAAGGAATGCTCGGCGCCGTTTCAAGTGGTCAAGCTGATGTTGCCTTCTCGGGCATCTCGATTACAGATAAGCGCAAAGAGGCGATGGATTTTTCTCAGCCTTATTACGACAATTCTTGGCATTTAGTGAGTCTTAAAAGTAAAGATATCAAGATCACGGATTTAAATCAGCTCAAGAAATATTCCATTGGCTACCCGCGTGGTATGGCTTACGACGATTTAATTAAAAACGAGCTAGAGCCTAAAGGCTACTACTCCTTAAGCAAGGTAAAGCTATACCCTTCATATGCTGAGGTGGTGACTGATCTACAGAATGGCAATATTGATTTGGCATTCATCGAAGAGCCTGTCTTCTTGAATTATCAAAACAAGCTGAAGCTTCCCTTGGAAAGTGCTTATGTATTCAAGGGTTACGATAAATTGGGATTTGCCTTTGCTAAAGGCTCCAAGTTGCGTGATGACTTTGATAAGTATTTAACAGAGCTAGGACCAGAAAAAATTCAAGCGATCTTAGATAAGTGGATGAAATAATTCTCTAGCAAAAGATAGTAATGAGTCTTTTAGATATTCTGCTAGAGCTTTGTAAGGGTGTTGTCTACACCGTTATCGTGACACTGGTTTGCAGTATGACCGGCCTTGTTGTCGGTCTGCTGCTTTCTAGTCTGCATCGACTCTCGATCCGAAGTGTTTCATTTTTTATCGATATCTATACCTATGTCTTTAGAGGTGTTCCGGTACTTGTTCTCCTATTCATGGTGTACTTTGGCCTACCAGGTATTGGTATAAAACCTCCGCCCTTAATGGCAATGGCGCTTAGTCTAGGTTTGGTGGCCGGCGCCTACTTAACAGAAGTCTTTCGTGGAGCGTTTAATTCTGTTGACCCAACCGAGATAGTTGCTGCTCAGGCAATGGGTATGAGTCGCATCCAGGTACTTCGTTATATTGAAATCCCCCAGATGCTCCGTTTCTCCATTCCCGGCATGGTAAATGAATTTACCTCTGTCCTGAAATACTCTCCTTTTGCCTACACCGTTGGCATTCCAGAGATTACTAAGGAGGCCATGACATTGACAGCCAATACCCTAAAGGGAATTGATGTTTATCTGATGGTTGGAGTCCTTTATTTTGTGATTTATCGGATCTTATTATTGGGCGTTCAAGTTATTCAAAAGCATTATGAAATTCCAGAAATGAAAGAAGCAGCAGTATGACCGTAATCGCCATTCGGGATCTCACCAAGGAATTTGAGGGTCAGTTAGTGCTCTCGGGGATTGACCTAGACTTGCAGCAGGGTGAAGTAAAAGTCCTGATGGGCTCTTCTGGTAGCGGTAAATCAACTCTCTTGAGGTGCTTAAATCGCTTGGTAGAGCCTACCTCTGGATCCATCCAATTCAAAGGTAATGAGATCTTAGGTCCCAATGTAGATGTACGGCAATTACGCAAACAAATTGGTTTTGTGTTTCAGCAATTTGCTTTGTATAGTCATCTCACTGTCTTAGAAAACGTCACATTAGCATTACGTAAGCTAGAAGGTATGGGTCTTAAAGAGGCTAATGAGAAGGCCTTGCATGAGCTATCTCGATTTGAGATGACTCCCCATCAAAGTAAATATCCCTCTCAATTATCTGGCGGACAGAAGCAGCGCGTTGCTATTGCACGAGCTTTAGCAATGGACCCAGCTGTGCTGCTGCTCGATGAGCCAACTTCAGCACTCGATCCCATCATGTCTCGTGATGTGGGGGATCTTATTAATCGCTTACATCACAATGGGATCACGATGATTTGCGTAACCCATGATTTGGGTTTAGCAAGCGCTATTTCTGATCGGGTGCTATTTTTGGATAAGGGCGTCATTCGTGCAGATGAACGCATCGATGTTCTTGCCAACAATCATTCTGATCCAGAGCTACAAGCTTTTTTTGGTAAGAGAGCGTAGGCATGGCGGGGTCTTGGAGCGGTTTTGAACGCGATCTTCTTGAGCAGATGCCGCTCATATTGGCTGGACTTTCTAATACTCTCCAATTAGCAGTTGTTATTAGTGTTACAGGATTTTTATTGGGCATTGTTGTCTTCTATCTGACGCTCAGCAAGAATGTCTTCATCCGCAATGCCATTAATGGATACATTTCCTTTTTTATTGGCATGCCTTTGATCGTTCTTTTGTTCTTAATGTATTACGGGCTCCCTCAATGGGGGGTCCGACTCAATCCATTTACAGTGGCAGTGATCGGATTTACCTTAAATGTGGCTGCTTACAACGCCGCATATCTAAAGACGGCATTTAATGGTCTGGATAAGACTCAGTTAGAGGCTGCCAGGGCGCAAGGCTTTAAGCCGTCACAGGTATTTCGCTTGATTACTCTGCCACAGGTATTACGTACCTCGGTACCAGCATTAACTAATCAAGTGATAGGTAATCTGAAGGATAGCTCAATTACCTTCTTAATTCAGTACACCGAGTTCTTTGCTCGAATGCAGGAGTTGGCTTCTTCTAATTTTCAGTTCTTCAAAGCCTACTTACTCACCGCTTTAGTATATTTACTCTTAGTTTCCGTCATAGTCTTGGTTGCTAGAAGGATTGAGCGGTGGGTGCTAATACCGATTAACTGAATTGAGCTTAATTAAGCAAAATTCAACTAAATTTGTTTCGCCAGAAATTGGATTTGTATGGAAAGTAATCATAAATTAGAGCGCGGTTTAGGTCAGCGACAAATCGAAATGATCGCCATCGGCGGCTGTATTGGCACCGGCTTAT
>CANBSM010000179.1 GCA_947372155.1 Burkholderiaceae bacterium | reverse complement strand
ATTCACGAGTACCAAGGCAAAGAACTTCTTCGCCAATTTAATGTGCCAGTTCCTAACGGCATTCCTGCATTCAGTGTTGATGAGGCGGTGAAAGCTGCTGAAAAACTCGGTGGCCCAGTATGGGTTGTAAAGGCGCAGATTCATGCTGGCGGTCGCGGTAAAGGTGGCGGCGTGAAATTAGCAAGAAGCATGGATGAAGTGAAAAAATATGCTTCTGAAATTTTGGGCATGCAGCTCAAGACACATCAAACTGGACCAGAAGGTCAAAAAGTAAATCGCCTTCTCGTTGAAGATGGCGCTGACATTAAAAAAGAGTACTACTTCAGTATCGTTACAGATCGCGGAACGCAGAAGAATGTGATCATGGCTTCAAGCGAAGGCGGAATGGATATTGAGGAAGTTGCTGAATCTCATCCAGAAAAAATTATCAAAGTATTTGTTGATCCAATGGTTGGTTTGACTGATGCGGATTGCGACATTGTTGCTAAAGGCATTGGCGTTCCTGAAGCGTCCATCCCAATGGCTCGCGATGTATTCAAGAGCTTGTACAAGACTTACTGGGATACTGATGCTTCATTAGTTGAAATTAACCCATTGATTCTTGAAGGCAACGGGAAGATCAAAGCTTTGGACGCGAAGTTCAATTTTGATCCGAACGCATTGTTCCGTCATCCAGAAATCGTTGCGTATCGCGATATTGATGAAGAAGATGCTGCAGAAATTGAAGCTTCAAAATTTGACCTCGCTTACATCTCCTTGGACGGCAATATCGGCTGCCTAGTAAACGGTGCTGGATTGGCGATGGCTACGATGGACACTATTAAGTTGTTCGGTGGTGAGCCAGCTAACTTCTTAGACGTTGGTGGCGGTGCTACAGCAGAAAAAGTAACTGAAGCATTCAAGATCATGTTGAAGAACAAGAGTGTTGAAGCCATTTTGGTCAATATCTTCGGCGGCATCATGCGTTGTGACGTGATTGCTGATGGTGTTGTGACTGCATGTAAAGCAGTCAACCTTACAGTACCTTTGGTTGTGCGTATGAAGGGCACCAATGAAGAGCTAGGCAAGAAGATTCTTGCAGACTCTGGTTTGCCAATTATTAGCGCTGATTCTATGGCTGAAGCTGCTACCAAAGTAGTTGCTGCTGTTGCCAAAAACAAATAATCCAGGAATTTCGATATGTCTATTTTGATCAATAAAAACACCAAAGTCATTACACAAGGTATTACTGGTAAGACCGGTCAGTTCCATACTGAAAAATGTCAGGAATACGCTAACGGTAAAAACTGTTTTGTTGCTGGTGTAAATCCTAAAAAAGCGGGCGAGTCTATTTTTAACATTCCAATTTACGGAACTGTTAAAGAAGCTGCTCAGCAAACTGGTGCAACAACTTCTGTAATTTATGTTCCGCCTCCAGGCGCTGCTGCTGCGATTTGGGAAGCTGTTGAAGCTGACCTCGACTTTGTGATCTGTATCACTGAAGGCATTCCGGTGCGCGACATGCTTGAAGTACGTAACAAGATGCATGCTAAAGAAGCTGCTGGTGGCAAGAAGACTTTGCTGCTTGGCCCTAACTGCCCAGGCATCATCACTCCAGACGAACTGAAGATCGGCATCATGCCTGGTCATATTCATAAGAAGGGTCGTATTGGCGTTGTGAGCCGTTCCGGTACTTTGACTTATGAAGCGGTTGGTCAGTTGACGGCTATTGGTTTAGGTCAGTCCACAGCGGTTGGTATTGGTGGTGACCCAATCAACGGCTTGAAGCACATCGACATCATGAGAATGTTTAATGAAGATCCAGAAACGGATGCTGTGATCATGATTGGTGAAATCGGCGGCCCAGATGAAGCAGAGGCTGCGCGCTGGTGCAAAGACAATATGAAGAAGCCGGTAGTTGGCTTTATTGCTGGTGTAACAGCGCCTCCAGGCAAACGTATGGGTCACGCAGGTGCTTTGATTTCTGGCGGTGCGGATACTGCGGATGCCAAGCTTGCTGTAATGGAAGAGTGTGGCTTCAAAGTAACGAAGAACCCTTCAGAAATGGCTGCTTTGCTAAAGGCAATGTTGTAATTAGTAACAAGAAAAAAGGATGCTGATAACACGGCATCCTTTTTTGTACTATCAGTAAATAAAATATAAAAAAACGCAGGGAGACAACTCATGGATTTATCAGTATTTTCGGGCCCAGCATTTTGGGCGGCACTTTTATCAATCATTGTTGCCAACATTTTGTTATCAGGGGATAACGCAGTTGTGATCGCATTGGCATCACGCAATCTGCCATCCCATCAACAAAAGAAAGCCATTTTCTGGGGTAGTGCTGCTGCAATTATTTTGCGTGTGGTGCTGACTGTGACCGCGGTGCAGTTGCTGACGTTGCCGTATTTAAAAATTATTGGCGCTATTTTGCTGCTCTATATTGGTGTGCAGCTGTTATCAGATAGCGGTGAAGAAGAAGAGATGCATGGTCACTCCAATATATGGGGCGCGATTCGTACCATCCTGGTCGCAGATTTGGTAATGAGTCTGGACAACGTTCTAGCTGTTGCCGCAGCTGCGCAAAAAGGCCCAGAAGAAACCCGTTTAGCTCTTCTCATTATTGGCTTGGGCCTTTCAATCCCTTTAATTATCTTTGGTAGCACCCTGCTTCTCAAAGTAATGGATCGTTTCCCAATCATCATTACTTTAGGGGCTGGTCTATTGGGCTTGCTTGCTGGAGGCATGTTGGTGGAAGATCCAGCGATTAAAGATTCTATTCAAGGCGCAATGGAAGATGCGCACATGATTTTTGAGGGTATTGGAGTCGCGATAGTGATCTTGCTAGGTAACTATTTCAAGAAAAAGAATAGCGCTAAGACATCAGCTTAATCAGCCTTCCTCTGAATCAGAAAAGCCAGCAATCAAAGCTGGCTTTTTTTACGACTATGTTTATTGAAGATTAAGGGCGCAGAGGAGATCATGAGTATTTGACCTCGGGAGCTAGAAGATATGCAGAGTAAAGATATTCAGGGTATTGGGAATTTAGAAAACGATCAAGAAACCGGTTTTACCTTGATTGAGGTGATGGTGGTTGTAGCGATTATTGGTATTTTGGTTGCTGTAGCAGTACCGCAGTATCAAGACTACATAGCGCGCAGTCGGGTTGTAGAGGGCATGAATTTATCCTCGAGCGCCAAGCTTGCTGTGACAGAGGCTTTTGCAAGTCGCGGTACGGTAGCTATGGATGATGCAACGAATGGGGCATTTACATTTACGCCAACTCGTAGTGTTAAGTTAATTGAGATTACGCCATCAGGTGCTATTGCAATTGATTATCAAGTTAGCGTAGCGCCAGAAGGTAAAAATACACTTCATCTGGTGCCAACAAATGAGCCTGATGCTAATTCTCCTAAGCCCATTGATTTATCTAAACCCGAAGGGGCAACATGGGCGGGTGGTTGGTCATGTAGATCGACTGAGACAAATTTGATTAGTCAATTACTCCCCTCAGAATGCAGAATAAGTAAGTAATAAAAGAAAGGGCCGCAAATAAAGCGGCTCTTTGTATATGGCTTAATGCCTAGTTGAATTTGTAGGCGTAGTAAGGGCCTTTGCCGGCATTGCTGGATTTTCCAGTAATACCTATGTAAACACTCTTGCCAAAAAAGAATGGTAGACCCCAGTCGAACTGACCTGTAATAGTTCCACCAAGAGCAGGCAAGGCGTAATAATTGGTTGCAAATAATGATTCTGCGTTTGCAATTGAAAAGGTTATGTTGGCGGTTAGATTGTTTTGGAGAGCAAGCGTTGCCAAATAGGATTGAGTACTAGTTGGGCAATAAAATCCCGCGTTAGAAGTGCACGGTAGCAGAACGGAGCTTAAATTTCCGGAGGGAAAAAATATACCGTTACTGCCACTATCAATAAAGCTGCTTTTATAAGAACTACCATTAAAAACAGTGGTGAATCGGCCAGATGCAGTGGTTGGAATGACATTGGTGCCAAGAGAGGAATTGTTAGATTGCGTATCAATTCCGAAATATAGAATGCCGGATGCGCTTGGGGCGCCCGAATTGCTAGTCGTCGCCAACTGAAGAATAACGCCATTATTGTTAACGGCAAATGAGGCTACTGGATTTTGCACTTGTTGGCTTGCTGGAATGGTGACCGCGCTGCAACTGCTTGTTTGTGCTGAATTACAGGTGTAATAGTTTTGACTGTCCGCTACAAACAGACCGACACCCAAAATACCATTCGCCCTTAACGAGGATGCGCTTTGTAGTGTTGGTAATCCATTGCTGCAGTAAGAGGGCACAGAAGAATAGAGAGGGTCATTAACCACCTGAATCGAGATGGATTTTGCTGATTCTAGGCCGAGCTTAACGTCTGCTAATTTGACTGGTCCCCAGGTTACCCCGGATATAAATGATGCACATTCCAAAATTGGCGCGTTACCAGAAGTTTGATTAGTTAATTGTAGAGAGCCTAAATTGCTAGAAAAAATACGTAACCCTGTAGATCCGGTATCTAACAAAACATTGTTGATGGTTTGGCATTTTGTTGTGCCTGGCTCACATACATTTACGCTCACATAAGGAGTATTAACATTTCCACTAGGTACTTGCTGTACGCCGAAAGTAATTGCGTTGGAAGCTACTGTCTGGCTTACGAAATCTTGGGCAACTGTCTTTGACGAACTATTGTTTGAGTCACTGGATCCCCCGCCTCCTCCGCACGCGGCGATGAGGATCGAGAGGAGTCCTACGACGATGAGGTAAGAGCAGCGTTGGAAATTCATTGGGCTAGATTATTTGGAGTGAAGCCTGTAGGAGCCTGTTTTGGGAGAAAGGCAAAACCCTGAAAAGCACCCATCATTCCAGAAGACTGAATGATGACGTTTTCATTACTCAGGTAAACGGATCTGCGAGATTCTTTAATGGCCGTAAGGTAATCCTGAAAGTAGTTACCCAGCAAAGCTTGTAAATTAGGTAGCGCTGCCCCCGTCCAGGTCACTGCAAAGATAGTCCCATTACCGGAGAGGTATTCTTGAATAACGATTCCTGATGGTAGGGTCTGCGTATAGACGGTAACCCCACTTTGTTGCGAGTTTGATAGTTGAGAGGAAAACTCTTTTTGCTCAGAAAGTATGGATGCAGCATTTCCACCAAGTTCTGCATGAGATACGCAAGGGAGAAGTAGGGTTGCAAGAGCTAAAAAATAAAGTGCATTACGGCGTAATTTCATGGGTCTAATGCTTTATTTGGGTAAGGAAGTAAACATGCTATGCCAGTCTTCCTGCTTTAGCAAACAGAATTCAGAGTTGCCCCCAATTCTTGATTAAACAGTATTTTAGGGGGTTTAAATGAGTGATTTCTTATAGGTGGTCAATATTTTTGGTTGCCAATAATTAATCCTAACTTAGAAGTGCTATATTTTGCCTGTAATTACAAATAATACTAATTATTACTATCAAATATCCTATGAAAAATCGCTCCTTATTAGCGTTGGTCTCCATTCTGTTTACAGTTCTTCTGGCTGCCTGTGGCGGCGGTGGCAGTGGAAGTTCATCAACAACGCCTGCACCAGCCCCTGTTGTTGCAAGTGCTGGAACAGTGTCTGCAGCTGATGGCTCTGCAATGTCTTATGCTCAGATTCAAATTTGGAGTCTGGTCGACGGTAGCAGTACTGGCAATTTGACTGCAGATTTAAATGGAAATCTACAAGTTCCATCTGGAATTGCATATCCAGCAATTGTTCAAGCGCAGTCGCTTGATGGAACAAAGATGAATTATGGCTATATAGCTAGTAGCTCGCAAACTACAGTGCCTGTAAATCCATTAAGCACTCTTGTTTTAACGATTGCTGCAGGTAAGAGCCCTGGGTTGATTAATTCTAACTTTAGGTTAAGCGACTCGGCTCTGTCATCCGCAAAAACTTCAGTAAATTCTATTTTTTCTAATATTTTTTCGCAATTTAGCATTTCATCTAATGTAGATCTTCTGACTACATCATTTGCTACCAATCACTCTGGTATTGACCTGGTTTTAGATTCCATGTCAGTCATCTTTGATAACTCGGGAAATCCTACGGTTTGTACAAAAGTCTTAAATGCTTGTAAAGTATTTACTCTTGCTAATTTAGATACAACTCCTATAGCAATTTCTACAGCAAACGTTAACTTAATTAAGTCCGTGCCCGTTCTTGCATGCAGTAATTTCATTACTAGCTTGAGCTCATCATCTTTTGCAACATTCAATGCTAATTTGTATGACATTAATTTCCTGAATTCAGGACTAAATGCCCAATCTTACAATTCTAATTTTTACTCAAAACTGAATGGTATAAGTGCGTCATTTAACACTCCTTTGTTTGTTGGCCAAGATGTTAACAACAGTTATATTTTTCAGTTTTATGTCTATAACAACAGTGCCAATCAATATGCAGGTACTCAATCTATGGCATTCAAGCTCAATAGCGCCGGAAATTGTGTGATGGCTGGTGATCAACTCCCATTTTGGATTCAAGTAAATTCACAGGTTACCTATAACACCAGGATTAATGGTACTTTTAGCGGGTCTTCAACTCCAGCGGCGGATTCTGGGGCGGTAACCGCCTCTCCTGTAGCAGGTATTTATTTCAAAGCAGGCGGCGATTCTTTTGGGAATAGTGGAGCCCTTGATAACGTAACCGTTAATGGAAATCCTATAACGATTCAAACGCTTAAATTTTATTTATGTGATGCAAGCAATAGCTGTAATACGCCACTACTTACCATGTTCAAGGGTGGGAATAATAATGGCTATTACTACACCCCCAATAATTTAAATACATTGCCTATCGTTAGTTATAGCTCCTTAGGCATTACTTCGGCCGCTACTTTCTATAACGGTAACCCAAATCCAATTAAGGTGAATATGTTAGATGGTAATGGTGCTATTCAGGCCACTACGTATTTAAAGATAAAAGGGGCCTATATCTCCCCTTCTGAGTTACAGGCGATAACTCTGCCATCGGTATCGAATGCGTCAGACATCCTGAATGCTCAGAGAGATCTAGTCAACCCTACTTTGAATTTAAATATTCCTACTGGAACTATTGTTCAGGCAGTCTCATTGACTGGTGGTCCGAATAATGGCACACCTACTAGCAATACCATTTTTGTTTTGAGTTCATCATCTACATCTACAGCGATGAATAAAACAATTAGTGCTAGCAACGACAGCTACAGAAGTATTCAATTAAATGGCTCGACATCAACGGGAAAGCCAATTGCAATTAAGTATGTGTTCTCAACGTCGTCTGGAAGTATTTAATATAGTTTTTGCTTTTACTGCCATTAAAAAACCACCTTCGGGTGGTTTTTTAATGGCAGTACTTTGAAAGAAAGCTAAGTTTTGTGCTTTTGCAACGCTGCTAGTTAGCAACTACTCTGTTGACTTCCACTCCCCAGATTTCCCACCACTCTTCTCGAGTAGCTTCACATCACCCATCACCATCCCTCTGTCTACTGCTTTGCACATGTCATAAATTGTGAG
>CANBSM010000178.1 GCA_947372155.1 Burkholderiaceae bacterium | reverse complement strand
AAGGTAGGAGGTATCTGACCATTTTTTGTTACACTCTCATGTCTTAGCAGTAACAAAGTAGCAAAGTATGCAGAATTTCCACTGCAAACACCTGCCTCGGTGATGGAATTGGTAGACGTGCCGGACTCAAAATCCGGTGCCGCAAGGCGTGGCGGTTCGAGTCCGCCCCGAGGCACCACCCCTCTTACCCGCTTTTGGGTACAAATTTCTTGGCTATTCCTCTTTTGACTAGTAATCTGTAGTCAATTCATTCTCATCTTGGTTCCTTGTATGCATTTTATGCACGCCCGTTCGGCATCCGTTGCATTTTGTCTATCTATTCTTCTTACAGCCTGTTCCGGAAGTGGTAGCAGCGGTACGACAAGTACTGCCTCTAATAATTCAGAATCCGGGACTCTGGTAGTTAAAGGAACGTTCGGGGCTTTACCGAGCCCACTGGCAGCAGCCATTCCTGGTGATGGTGTGTGGAACTATAGCGTTGCAACGGATTACTTCTATGGCTCCCCAGCAACACCAAACTCGCCGTCCTTGGCGGCTGATTTTCAGAACAATAGCCTCGCCAAAAAAATTACTTATGTTTTTCCTGTGTTTGGGTACTTGGATCAAAAATTAAGCAGCACTAATCCTTATCCCAGTTCAGCGCAACAGACTTGTCCGGACTTTAATGGGTCCTATACACAAACAGTTTTTTCTTACTATGCCTTGCCTCAAATTAAACCAGTCGTTAGTAGTGTTGCAGCTTCAGTTCTGGGCACTTGTGTTGATGGCCCTAAGGTGACGCAGTACTATACGAATAAAGTTGGCATTCCCCAAGTAGTACCTGTCATAGAAATGTCACCAGCATTTAATGCTGCAATTGTTTATCAGCAGTCCCAATCTCAACCTTATCAATTTGGTGCAGATGAGTTAGTTCAATTGGCTCAGACTATTGCAACGACGATCTTAAATGACCCCAATGTTTATGGTGTGGCCTTTGATAATGAGCCAGCAATCTCTAAGGCAACCAGCGACCCCAATAATCCCGTCGTCAATTGTCAGGGCCTAGATTTAGAACATCTCTTCTATGGGACATTAGCTCACGCACTTGCAACTGCTAATCCAAGCAAACCTAAGTATTTATTTTTATTTGATGCGCCAGATACTGCAAGGGCTCTATACACTGCTGCACCCTCAGTTACATACGGTGACAAGGCAGGCAACTCGCATACTTGCCCTTATTCTGCAACCCCAACAAAACAGCCAGCATTTCCGCCGCTGACTAATATCGTTATGAAGCCAGCCTTATACGATCTAGAGACTGCAACTGGCTCAGGTCCGCTCGATTTGGCAACTTATAAAACAGATGTTAATAAGGCTGTGCAGTCTGCACTTAGTCTTCCCAATGACCCTCCTGTTATGTTGGTGTTGCCTGCGAGCGCAACCGATACTATGTGGAGTGGTTTGCAAACCTACAATACTAAGATTACGAGTGGCACAGTTCCGGTTTACAAAAATCTGCAAACGTCTTCTTGTGACACTGCTGTCAAAACGTCAGGGACTCCAAATTATATTGCAGTGACTTCGATTATTTGTTTGGGTGATAACGTGAACTGTCCCGGGGAAAAGCCCTTACCTCGGCCCATACCTCCGTATAGTGCCCAAGCAAATGTGGATAGCTTTTACAGTCAATGCGTTGCATCTTCTAATACGAGTGCTGGAATGAATGACTACTTCAATGTAGGATTAGATGCAGTGAATAAATCTAATATTGCGGGGCCGGGTAAAGCTAGATTTTTAGGAGTTTCTTTATATGCTTGGAGAATTCCTGAGACGGCCGATATTTTGGGGGCGATAAATTATTACTCAGTTTATGGCGATAAATCGCTTTGGAAAGTGAGCCCTCAAACTTTACCTATGGAAATTACAAAAGATGCTTGGACTTCTTATTTAGGTTGGCCTAATCCCTTAGCATCGGGTAAATAATGTTTAAAAAAATACGCCTTAAATTGCCATCTCTCGCGCTAGTACTTTTATGTGCCGCATGTAGTAATGGCAGTTCTGACTCTGTTACATCCTCGACATCTCCAGCTACAAGCGATAAGCCATTGGGTTTGGTGTCTTTAGGCGAAAATGTGAATGCATTTACAGTAGTCGTTGGCCCTCCCTATGTATTGTCTGGCGGAACGCCAATATATACGCAACTGTATAAAGATCTGACTCAACCGGAACGACAAGCTAAGGTTCCGATTTCAAGAATACTCTTAGCAATTGAAAACCCGGGTACAACAAGCAATTTGATTAATTCGGTTTTTCGTATTGGCGACTCGTTCAATATAAAAGATACCAATAATGGTCAAGTAATTGGTTTTTTAAAAGAGCTCTCAGATTACAACGCTAATGCGACAACACCGATTGAGGTGTATGCATATCCTGATGTTGAAATTAGCAGTCAGTGGGAAACGTGGCAAGTTCCTTCGCAAGGCCCCACTGATATCCCTAGCTGTAATGCTAGTAAGACTGAGGCTGATCTATCTAAAAAAGCGATGCTTCATTCAATCTGTTGGGTAAGTATGGTCAATCGTTTGATTGGGGCTAGTAAACCAACTATTACAGGTGTTGCTTATGACAATCAGTCCAATTATTTGGCTGCCATGCATCCAAAAGATCTTAGCCCAACTGGATGGACTTATCCATACGCGCATGGAGATAAGACTAATGGCATTGGACTCAATTTAGGCTGGATTAGTGCGGGAGGTATTGCTAAGGGGTCGGCCGATATTGTTGATTTAAATTTGATAGAGGTTTACGACCTGATCTCAAATAAAGGCCCATACTTTGATACTTTGGCAGATTCAAGTTTATATAAAGTCCTTCCTCCCAACCCAATCTCAGTATGCTCTGCAGCTTCTTGCGCATATGAAATAGGCATTGGATCTCTGCCGTTTTTCCCTGGGTATCAGTACAAAGACCCATCACAGACAATACCTGCTGTTGGGGCGAATAGTTATCAGTGCGCTATCAGCATGAGTCCAGCCGATTTGGCGGTAAATGGATGTAATGATGCATATAAAAATAATATTGATCTCATGGCAACTCCCGATATTCGTTTATTGCAGTCGCTTAATTACATCAAATTTAATTTGAGTCCAAAGCCAACACCTAGGACCTCGGCGTTAGGACCAATTTATCAAAATGTAAATGGACTTTATGGGACAGTGGTGTACTTGTTATCAACCCAATATGCTGGTCCAGTGGGCGCGTATTACAGTAAAGATAAAAATACCGGAATAGTTACCTCGAGCAATAGCCTTTGTATAGACAGCGGAAATACTCAATTATGTTCATGTCTTGCATCCCAATCCAATAAATATGCTTCTTGTGGGGATGAGAATGGATTTGGTACGTGGGGGGCTCATTTAACCGACTTTAAAAACTTTGTCTTTGGGGCTGGTGGATTCATGGACACCCAAGGCGGAAAAAATTGCTCTGGAGCTAGCTGCTCCCCTGGAATTTATATGTATGACTTCATTCCACAGGCCTGGTACAAGTAATACCTTTGATTTATAGAATTTTGAGCGCCACTTGCTTGGTTGCAAAGCTGAAACTCAGAATCTCGTAGCGCCATTGATATTGATCGACTGCTTCTTGGAAGGCTTTGAATTCATCATCCTTCCAAGATTTGTAGCCAATAAACTCATCAAACACGATGACGGTACCTGGGACAACTTGTAGGCCAAGCAAATCAAAAATGGTCTTTGTCGAGCTGTAGAGGTCACAGTCGATATTCATGAACCGAATCGGGCCGCTATTTTCTTTTATGAATTTCGGAAGAGTGTCCTCAAACCACCCCTGGTGTAGGGTGACATTACTTGGCACAACTGGTAGTTCACCGTTGGCACTGTAGCTGCCACTAGGCTCATCATTCCAGTTTTCTGGAATGCCTTCAAAGCTATCAAAGCCATGAACTTCGGTGTTTACGATAGATGCAATGTTCCGAAGCGATTTACCGTTATAAACCCCAAACTCTAAAACTAAGCCTTCAAGCTTTGCTTGTGCAAGCGCTTGTTCAATAGTTTTGGTATTGGTACCAAGTAGAAGGGCTGACCGATGTAAGGTCTTGACGTATGCCCAAGACTCCAGCTCTGGTTGAATCTGTTGGATATTAGAGAGCGCATTTAAGCGAGGGGACTGTTTACTATCTTTGTCTAAATATTCCTCTAGCATTCCTAGGAAAAATGAGTAAGCCGGGTTCTCTGGATCTAAATCACATACCTTTTTGAGAGCTTCAATTGCGGCTTCATTCTTACCAAGGTCAAGCAGAACAGTATGGACATTGAATAGGGGTTCTTCAAATGCCGGGTCGCAGGCAATAGCGCGCTGATAGGCATGCAACGCTTCTTCAATGGCGCCCGTATCTGTTAGCGCTACACCTAGGCTATTCCAAGCGCTGGCATTATTTTCTTCTAACTCTAGGGATTGCCAAAACCAGCTTAATGCTTCTTGTGGTTTCATTGACTTGAGGAATAAAGAGCCGATGTTGTAGTGCACTAATGCAGAAAGGGGGTTGAGTAGCAAAGCCTTTTTGTACAAGGCATAGGCCTCTTGGAATTGATTTTGCTTAGTTAAATTATTTGCCAAATTAACAATAGGCTCAATTTGATTAGGATCAATAGAAGATGCTTGCTTATATAGCTTGTTGGCAATCTCGAGCTCACCCAAATTGGAGTAACAAATTCCCAATTGCAGGCAAATCACTGCGTGAGCGGGGTTGAGGTGATGTGCTTGACTAAAGAGTTGGGCTGCTCGGCTAAAGTCACCTTCTGCTTGGGCAATCGTGCCACTCAGGCATAGAGTCTGAAGATGATTTGGATCTTGACTGAGGATGGATGAATACAGCGCATTGGCTTTTTGTAGCTCACCTTGTTGATGAAGGGCTATCGCTTTAGCTAGTGTGCTTGAATCGATCATAGTATTTAATTGGTATCGCTACTTAAATTTCGTAGGTATCGGACTCACTCGACATTGCTTGCTCAACAATTTTCTTTGTCAGCGTTGGTGAGAATAATTCGATAAAGGTGTAGACGAATGAGCGAAGATAAGCGCCTTGCTTTACACCAAGATGGGTTACGTTGTTTCCAAACAAGTGTCCCGCCGGGATGACTTTCAAATTACGATCGCGATCAGGGTCATAAGCATGGCCAGCAACAATACCAATGCCCATGCCTGTCTCTACGTAAGTTTTAATCACGTCGGCGTCAATCGCCTCCAAAATAATATCTGGGGTGATATTTCTTTGTGCAAAGGCGGCATCAATTTTGCTACGACCTGCGAATGCCTTGTCGTAGGTAATGATGGGGTACTTGGCAATCTCCTCAAGGGTAAGGGTTGCTTGATTTAGTAGAGGGTGGCTAAGTGGAACCATTAAGACGTGTTGCCACTGGTAGCCCGGTAAAGCGAGTACACCGGGGGTATTTGCAATGCCTTCTGTAGCAATGGCAATATCTGCGCGATCATGCGTGAGCAATTCAGCAATTTGGCCTGGACTACCTTGTTGAATGCTGACCTTCACTTTTGGAAAGCGCTTGGTAAATTCCGTCAGAACTTTGGGTAAGGCATAGCGTGCCTGAGTATGTGTAGTGGCAATTACAAAGCTGCCTTGATCTTGGCTAGCAAAATCTTTGCCTACTCTTTTGAGAGTTTCTACTTCATCCAGGATGCGCTCTACTGAGCTCAAAATACGTTTGCCTGGCTCCGTTAGGGAGCGAATGCGTTTGCCATGCCGACGAAAGATCTCCACACCCAATTCATCTTCTAATTCAATGATTGCCTTAGATACCCCTGGTTGAGAGGTAAAGAGTGCCTTGGCGGCAGTCGTCAAGTTGAAGTTTTGCCTAACAGCCTCGCGCACAAAGCGGAATTGGTGAAGATTCATAAGAATTCCTGTCTATATATCAGCAGTGATATAGGAATGAAATTCTAAATGATTTTTGGGTATTAAGCTTTAGAAACCCAGCGTAATCCAGCCAGCGCTAACAGGAAGTACAGCAATGGCGGGGTCAGAGCGGTTAGAAGCGCAGGCCAAGACCCTAGTAGGCCAACATTTGAGAACAATGAGTTAAATAGCTGAAAACTCATTCCCAGCATGATTCCGCCGAACACTTTGATACCAACGCTACCAGCTCGTACCTTTAGGTAGGCGAAGGGGAGCGCTAGAGTGAGCATCACAAAAATCGTAAATGGATAAATCACTTTTTTCCAGAAGGCAATGGAATGCCGTTGGGCATCTTGCTTGTTATCTCTTAAATGGGAGATAAAGCGACCCAAGCTCATGATCGACATTTTTTCTGGGCTAATGAGCAGGACGCTCAAGATCTGTGGTGTCACTTCAGATTCCAGGGTCACAATCGGATGAGTAAAGGTCTGCGCAGAAAAAACAGGATTCAACGGATCGGATTGCTTGGTTTCTTTGAAACGGGTTTCAGTGACATCATTTAAAACCCATATTCCAGTCTCATCAAATTGGCCGGAGACTGCGTTGCGAATTGATAGGAGGTGATAAGTATCATCAAACTCATACATGTGAATATCGCGGATTTCATTGTCTTTATCAACCTTGCCAACGTTGACGTAGCGCACTCCAGGCCGTACTGGCCCACTGCCATCTTCATCGCGTAAGCGGTCTTTTACCCAGACACCAGTCCTAAATTGCGACGAGTAAGAGGCGCCCATGGCTTTCATGCGAATTTGATCGGATTTGGATTCAGCATATGGGCCAATCCACTCACTCATGATGAGTGTGAGTGCAATCAATGGGATTGAAATCTTGGTAAGGGTAATCAGGCCGCGCCTTACATCTAGACCCGCAATACGCAAAATAGTGAACTCAGACTGGCTTGCCAGCATGGCGAATACGTAAATACTGCCAATTAAGCCTGCGATAGGAATGATTTCTGAAATTCGACTTGGTGCCTTTAGGAGAACGTGTAGCAGCGCCAGAGGAAGTGTGTAGGCACCTTGAACGGACCCTAGCTCGCTTAAGATATCAAAAAATAAAAACAAGGCAACCAAAGCAAACAAGATAAAACCAAACGCAGCATAAATCTGCTTGGCTAGGTAGCGTTCGTAAATGAAAGGGAAGAGTAGTTTCATTTAGCGGCCATGGAGGCGGGCAATTGACGGCGCCACCATTTCAAAGAAGGATTAATACGATTACGGATTAAAACGAAGGCAATCAATAGGGCGATCAAGTGAATTGGCCAAATAGCAATAAACACGCTGACCTTACCTTGTGAAACAAAATTCTGCGTGAGATTGAGTAAGTTACTGTAGATCAAATAAATTAATACCGCATAGAACATGGCCGTGTAGTTACCAAGACGCGGATTGACGTAAGCGAGCGGTATTGCAATCAGCACCAAGCCTAGCGCCATGAGTGGCAAGCCAATGCGCCAAAGTAATTCAGCGCGATTAGGGTTGGTGGCCGCAGGGTTGGGGTCATTTAAAAGTTCAGTAATCGTCTTCTCACGATCACGCGGTGCTGGGGCTAATGTCTCCTTGCTGCGAATCTTGGTACTGTATTCATTAAACTCCAAGATCCTAAAATCAGGGTGGGTGGGTTGCCCCTCATAGCGTCTGCCATTATGAAGAACAATCGATTTTTCACCGCCTTCAGAGTTTTGAATAAAACCAGTTGAGGACACTGCAATGCTAAGGCGACCATTCTTGGTATCTGCAACAAAGATATTTTTGACTTCACTTTTATCGACATCAAGCTCTTCGATAAAAAAGACCCGCTCTGCTTTGGCGGATTCTTTAAATTGTCCAGCGCTCACCATAGAGACATCATCACGCTGTTGAAAGCGTTGACTAATTAAGGTCGACTCACGATTAGCCCATGGCCAAACAAAAAGTGCCAACAAAGCAATGACAATGATGAGGGGCGTAGCAAATTGCATGATGGGGCGAATGAGATTGGTGACGCTTAATCCGCTTGCAAACCAAACGATCATTTCTGAATCTTTGTACCAGCGCACCAGAACAATCAGGGTGGCAACAAATAGGGAAACGGTTAAGAGAACCGCAAGATAGCCCAGGGTGGCTAGAGCTATCAAAACCAGCGCATCTTCTGGATTGACAGCACCATTAGCTGCATAACCCAAAATTCGGATTACCAGTGTAGTCACCATAATGGTCACCAAGACCAAAAAGACCCCGCCAGTTGTAAAACTGAGTTCGCGACGAAGAGCCTGTTTAAAAATCATGAAAAATAGGGGTCTGGATTGATGGGCTTATTGGTGGGTACAAATGGCTTATATTGCTAGTGATGAAGGAAGTTAATCTCATGTCGGAGGATAATGGATAAACGTCCCAAATTAGCAATTACCTCCCCTTTGAATCGACCAAAATACCGTAATAGATCATGACAATTCAATTTAGTACCAAGATTTTCCCACTAGCTGACCTTCAGAGTCCAAAACTCCAGAAATCTAGCCTCAAATCCCTTCTTGGCCATACTTCCGACTGTTTGGTTTT
>CANBSM010000177.1 GCA_947372155.1 Burkholderiaceae bacterium | reverse complement strand
GGTGAATGAGAATGGAAATACACCCTCTAACTGAGCAATGTGGTTTTGACGATTACGCTCTGTACGACCTACTTGAGCAAAGCGGTAGTTAATGCCCAAACCGTTACCGCCACCAATGTAGCTTAAATGACCATCAAATACCTTGGTGCCATCTAATGCCTGGTTGAAGCCAAGCCAGATGAAGTCATTAAATAAGCGTGATGGCTGTGAGTTTGTCCAAGTAGCAATGCTCTTAATATAGCCAGCCAATGGATTAGCAGTACCAACAGTGTCAGCCTTAGCATTACGCAACCAAGATACAAAGTCACGCATCGCTGCAAAACCAGCAGTTGCCACGTACGGGTCTTTTGCTGTGTAGGTCAACTCATAAATCCAGCTTTGTGAAAACTTAGAGCCATCTACAAATGAAATTGAGTTGCTGTTTGTAGAAGTAGAACTAGTTGCACAAGAGCTTGGACCACCCCACTGCCATGTAGCCGAAGGTACTACTGTTGGTGTGTCAGTCATGTATTGACGTTTAGTCAACACTGCCTTCGTTGTATCTGTGCTTACTGGGCTGTAATAAGTGGCAGCGCAGGTAGTCGTAGCATTGTCATTAACAATGTACTCGTACATCGGACCAGTGATAGAACTGCCGTCTGGATTAACTGCCAAAGGCAATACCGCTTTAATTAAATCTGGCGTAGCAGTAACCATTGGCTCAGCGTCCCAACCAGACCAAACCAAGGTGTAGCCTTTGTTCATCAAGAATGCTGGGTATGTAGCGGTTTGATTGATATCAGATGCAGCACCAGGATTATTGGCGTTACCAGTCATACCGGCAAAGCCGCCATACTGCTTACCGCCACGGTTAGGCGCTTCGTAGAATACTTTGCCGTTGCCCTTGCTTAAATCAGAAGGCTGCAGAATAAAGAAGTCTACTGAGTATTCAACTAAACCTTGAGCATTCTTTTTTGCCAAAGCAATATCGGTAATGACTTGGTTCTTAGGATCTGCAGGATCGATAACACCGTATGCGGTACCGCGAATCTTGTCATAAGTACCCACAGAACCACCGGTACCAAATGTGGTCCCGCCAAAGGTAGCCTTTTGGCTATTGGCTGTATCCATCACAATTTTAGTGATACCGACTGTAGGTGGTGTGGCTGGAGTGCTGGTAGTGCTACTGCCACCGCCAGAACAGGCTACTAAGCCCAAGGAAAACGAGCTGGCCAGTGCAAGTCTGCCAACCCATGAGAACAACGGCGCTCTACGCATGATGCCTCCAAATATTATTATTGATGTAGGTCTTATAAAAGATCTAGAGCCACTATCTGCCTACATATAAACTTCCGAAATTGATCTAGATCAAGAAAATATAAAGTTAAGGGTAAGTCCTGAAAGGGGTTACCCCGTAGAACTTTTGGCTAGCAAATTCTCAATCACAAAATTATTAGGGAGGAGCCCTCTCCAGCGACACCTGGTATCCAGTAGCTCATTCTGAATTAAGATACAAACACAAAATATTGGTTCAGCCACTACAGATAATGAAATACATGATTAAACCTAGACACTTATTATTTATAACGATTGCCTGCGCACTCCTTGCAGTTGCCGCGTGGTTCTCGCTCAAAAATACGCTATTCACAACCGAATATGAATGTATCGCGAGTGGTGAAAGCTATCGTTATGTTGATGGCGTTAGGAAAGAACAAGAAATTCCGAAGAGAATTGAATTTACTCTGACGCTCTTTGATTATGGAGATCGTTTTTTAATCTCCCAAAATGAATTTTTCCCAGAATTGCAAAATCCTAAGATCGTATTGGACAGCAAGAAAAGTAACCCAGTAGATGCAATCTACAACTATGACGTTGTAAACAATGAGACGAAATTTAGGACAGTAAGTTCACTGATTTTTAATCGTGTTAGTGGCGACTATAAGATTTTTCATCATCGCTGGATTCCGCCAAACGAGTGGAAAGATTCAGATCTATACACCTTCCAAGGCTACTGCCTACCCGTTAAGAAAATACAGGCCATTAAAGAGTCTGTTAAAGAATCTACTAAAGAAAAATAAATCGGATAGTCAAAAATTGCTTTCCACTTTTTGTAACACTCAATAAAAAATGCCAACCTAAGAGTTGGCATTTTTTTATGGTCATCCACCAACTATTTACTAGCTCTGCTTGATAACAACCTTGCTATGCTGCTCTTTGTCTGGCTCGGGTCTTGTTCCAGATATATAGGCTTTGGCCGCACTGTAAACATATTTCAAGGCCTGCATACCCGCGTTGTCCCAAAACTCCCCTTCGTGGGCTATAAATTGAAGAATAGCAATATTTGGGTCTGACTTACCATTTGGAAACCATACCTTCCAAACTTCTTTCCACATCCCCTCAATTAATTCGCGGTCCTTCAGAACGGATAACTCACCACTCACTGAGGCATATTTCCTTGAGCCTTGAAAGGTGACTAAAGCATGAGGGTTCGCATGAATTTCATCGACCTTAATAGAATTGATATCAGTTACAAAATAAGTAGTGCACATTCCGACATCTAGGCGTGCAATCGCCATTGGGCGTGCATGAAGCCCTTTTTGACTATGCGTTACCAACATCGCAATATCAAATTCGCTTACTAAGTCATATAAATCCTTACTTGTACTCTTGTCCATTACTACCAACCCCTTGCCTTTAAGTATTAAAAAGTTTGACCACCTTTCACTCTATACAAACTCAGGGGGAAAACAGTGCGCTAACCAACATATCACTTAGCTTGAATACCCTGATCTCAAATCCTGCTATGGGTGTGAAACTAGCACACGCAATGGGGGCAAAAACTGTAATGATCACAACCTCCAAAGATAAGGCAGCGACTGCAATAAAACTAGGGGCCGATGAAGTAATGATCTCTACAGATTCAGTTGCTATGCAGGGCATGGTGAATCAGTTTGATTTCTTACTCAATACCATTCCAGGCCCTCATGACTACAACCACTACATGAACTTACTGAAGGTGGATGGTTGTATGTGCATCGTCGGCTCTATTGGACCCACCGCCCAACTCAACACTGAGCCAATGGTTTATGGCCGAAGAACTATTGCAGGCTCTTTAGTCGGCGGCATTAAAGAAACTCAAGAAATGCTTTATTTTTGCGCCAAACATCAGATCGTAGCGGACATTGAATTGATCAAAATGAACCAAATCAATGAAGCTTACGAGCGAATCTTAAAAAATGATGTGAAATACCGCTTTGTTATTGATATGAGCAGTCTTAGTTAGCAAGGTTCATTGGTGTTCACTCATTTTCCAAAAATCCTTGCTTCAATTTATTTTTTTAGAGTCGATAAAAACTGCTTGATAGATTTATTTTGAAGCTCATTTTCATTTGGCGTTGCACCCGCTCCTGATAAATGGCCCATAGGCATCACATCATTAATCGCAACGTATTTAACATTGGGAATGTATTTTGCAGATTCTTTAGCGTCAGACTCTGGATTTAATAAGTCCCCAGTACCCGCCAAAATAAGCGTCTTTGCTTTAATGGATTTCAAGGCTGCGATCGTATCGCCGTTGAAACCTTTTGTTTGCCCAATATCATGGCGGTCATAAGCGCGTGATTGCCAAATCCAATCATTTGCATCCATGCGTTTCCAAGAAGCGTCTTGAAGTTTAGTCAGAAAGTTGATTTCTGCCTCAGGGGTACTGAATTGTTGATTCTGGTAAGCGGGCGTTCTGACAATCACTCCACTCAACCATCCCGCCCATAAGCGCATACCCTTTTCTACAGGTTTGTCATATTTTCCACCCTGGTAAGCCGGGTCAGTCATGATGCTCTGTCTGAGCATCTCAAGTACCCCTGTAGTCCAGGCATGCGTTTTTGCTAGGGGAATAATTGGAATGATCGACTGCATTGCATCAGGATAAGAAACAGCCCATTGCAAGGCCTGCATGCCGCCCATGGAGGCGCCTACCACCGTCACTAACTTAGTAATTCCGAAATGCTCCGTGACTAAGCGATATTGACTATTGACCATATCCCGGATATTAAATTCCGGAAAACCCACATTTGCCTGAGTTTGACTATTGGAAGGGGAGGATGTTAATCCATTACCAATAGCATCTGTGCAAATGACAAAGTACTTATCCGTATCTAACGCTTTGCCAGGGCCAATGAGGTAATCAATCCGATGATGATTCCCACCAATCGCCGTCACCATCAAAATAGCATTTGATTTATCTGCATTCAAAGTTCCCTGGGTTGTGTAGGAAATTTTGAAATTCTCGATCGTTGATCCATTTTCAAGAGGAAGGTTGCCCTCTGAATAAGATTGATGAACCGGCTCCACATCCTTATGGGCAAGTAAACCGGTAGAGCAAAATGTCAGAGCTAGACATACGCCCAGAAAGTGTAATTTGATCTTCATAAGCTTCCTTTTGTTATGGAAAGATCTTACATTAGAGCCCAAATACCTGTGTACCCGTGACCTAGAAACTCTCCAGAAGAATAAAATCCCCCACCATTACCTATGGGGGTATGAATTTCTGATTTATTAATAACTAAATGGCGACATAAACGGCCTACCAAAAGGACGTCCAGCACGTATTGTTTGCACAGGAACGAGGCTATACATACCGGGTCGTTTATTGCCGCGTGTATCCAACCACTCAACAGGCTTCTCAACCAAGTCTAGTATCGAAATATCTGCAACAGCATTTTTCTTTAGGGTTCCTAATAAGGGATCTCTGTTAATAACAATGCCAGGCCTATTGGTTGTCATTGCAATCACTTGATTGAGACTAAAACCTAAAGTCAGAAATTTACTCATGACATTTGGGAGAAATGGAATGCTTGGGGAGTTACCGCTATAGGCGTGTAAATCACTAGATATGGTGTCCGGAATCAATCCTTGCTGGATTGCAGGCTCTGCGATTGTGAAATCAAAGCTTCCGCCACCATGTCCAACATCAATAATGACTCCGCGCTTCTTTGCTTCCAATGCTGCAGCAATCAATTTCCCATTTTGAACCGTATTATTTCCTGCGCCACTATATGCATGGGTCAGGATATCTCCAGGCCTAAGCAAGTCTAATAAGACTCCAAGATCGCCAGGGGCGTTACCGATATGACACATCACGCGTGCACCTTTTACTCCTGAACGTTCTGCAGCCAATCTGGCCCTTCGCAAAGGCTCCACTCCATTCTCCCCAACCACGTCAAGTGTCTCCCTTACCTTTACTCCGAGAACTAAATCAGGATTTTCATTGACCACCCGTGCTGCTAAATCGATATTTGCATAATCAATATTTTTCATTTCGCCAACCGGGTAACCAGCCAGCCCGATCGAGGAGATGTGTACAAATGCGAACATGCGACTTCTTGCCTGCGCTTGTATATAGTGCTTAAAAGCAGAAAAGTTATTGCCACCAGCATCGCCAGCGCTTACATAGGTGGTTGTGGCCGTGAATGGGACCAGCTCATCAGCAGGCAAACCAATAGCAGAGGCTTGAGGATAGGTGTGGGCATGTAAATCAATCAATCCTGGCGTAATGATTTTTCCACTGGCATTGATTTGCTGAGCCGCTTTATCTTTAGGTAGATCCCTTTGCAAATCAACAATACGTCCATTACGAATTCCAATATCCATAATTGAGTCTAGATTTTGCGATGGATCGATCACCCTCCCACCAGTCACCAATAGATCATAGCCACCTGGGGCTGAGAGCCCCTGCTGAGCCAGACTTGATCCTATCCCACCAATAATCGGAAGTGATGTTGCGTAAAGAGAATATTGCAATAACTTGCGTCTTTTATGATCCATAGCTGCCCCCTTTAATTACTAATAGTTATAGACAATCTTTAGTAGATTGATTATTCATAGTGTATACAAGAATGCGGGCTAACAATAATTACGTTCAAATAGATACCAGCCTAAGGATTAGTATTTTCATTTCTAGTGAGCCCACCAGGAATCGACTCTGAGGCCAAAGGATGATGAGGGCAGAATTAGCTGTATATTTGAGCCATCAATTACATAGGAAGATTATGGCTAAAAGTATTCTGATTGTTGGAGAATATGGAAAAATATTTCTTACTCCACTGATCCAGGCTCTTGGAAAATCCTGGACTATTGAACACTGCATTATTGAACAGCCCAAGTCTGAATTACTAGACCTCGTCTCCAAGGCTGACATTCTGGTTGTATCGGCTGAGCTGGCTTATTCAAAAGATCCGAAGCTTGTAGAGGACCTCATTAAGGCAGGCAAGCAACTTCAACTAATCCAGGTCCCTTTTTCTGGAATGGACTGGCTCCAAAAGGAATGGCTTCCGGCTGGCTGCATCGTTTGCAATACCAATCAGCACTCTGAACCTATTGCCGAATACGTCATGCTGGGCATACTAGAGTTTGCTATCAGCATGCGCCACATGGATCGAGAACTCCGCCAAGGAAAATGGACTTATGGCGGATCCATCGTACGAGGATTAAAACATAGTGAGGTTCAACATAAAACTATTGGCTTCATTGGCTTTGGTCATATAGCCAAGAGAGTCACCGAACTTGCCACTCCATTTGGAATGGATTTTGTAGCCATTAGCCGTAATCCAAAAGTGGATGCCAGACTTAAATGGTGGAAAGATAGCTCATATCTAGATGCACTATTGGCTGAAAGTGATTACGTTCTGATCACCGCACCTCTCAGCGAAAGTACCAGAGATTTAATTAATGAAGCTGCACTCAAAAAAATGAAGCCGACTGGCGTCATTATTAATGTAGCTAGAGGTCCAATTATTAATGAGGCAGCAATCTATCGGGCTCTCAAAAACCGTGAGATTGGAGGAGCCCTTCTGGATGTTTGGTATCAATATGCCAGCACTGATAATTTAGAAATGCGGCCTTCAGAGCTTCCATTCCATGAGTTAGACAATGTAATCATGACCCCACATACCGCTAGCTGGACTGATCAACTGGATATAAGACGAATTGATTCAGTTGTGAAAAATATCCAAAACTTTATTAATCAAAAGCCTTTGGATGAAGTCGTTTACCAAACAACTTGATCAAGCTAATTAATTTTTATAGGTTGGATCAAGTTTTTCCACAATACGAAGCATTGCGGGCCACTCCATTTCCCCAAAGGGCCTTCTTACGTGTGGCTGGTAGAGGTGATGGGTCTTCTGAATCACTTCATCAGGCGGCATCGTTAGTTTCACACCAGAAGATAATGCATCGACTTGAGCCTTGCATGCCATTTCCAACCAATATAAGGTGTTAAAAGCCTGAGCCACGCTTGGGCCTACCGTAAGTAGGCCATGATTTCTTAAAATCATCGCAGTTTGATTACCCAAATCCGCAACTAAGCGCGATTGCTCATCTAGATCAATCGCAACACTTTCATAGGCGTGATAACCAATGCCATGAAATCTCATGGCAGTTTGTGTAATAGGCAATAGCCCACATTCCATCGCTGAAACAGCCATACCAGCCCGCGTATGGGTGTGAATGACGCAGGCAACATCCCCTCTGGCGCGATGTACTGCACTATGAATAACATATCCAGCCTGATTGATTCCAAAATCTGGATTGGGGTTGTAGACAACCTCGCCATCCAAATTAATTGTGATGAGATTAGAGGCTGTTACTTCGTTGTACATCAATCCATAAGGATTGATGAGAATAAGCTCATCCTTACTATCGGGTACTCTGGCGGTAATATGGTTATAGATCAAATCACTCATTCCAAAATGAGCAACTAGCCTATAACAGGCTGCTAAGTCTATGCGGGCCTGATGCTCTGCAGCACTTACAACATAATTCTTATCCATTAGCTTCTTATTCCATTGGCTTAATATTGAAATCACGGATCAACTTGCCGGTATTGTCATAATCATTTTTTAAGAACACTGCAAATTCACCAGAAGATGAAGATGCACGAACCTCAGCTCCAACCTTTGATAACTTTGCACGCGTTTCTGGCTCTTGTAATATCAGATTAATTTCATTCAATAAGGTTTTCTGAATAGCTGGAGGTAACCCAAGTGGGCCAAAAAATCCCAACCAAGCACCAATTTCAAAACCTGGAAAACCTTGCTCAACTACAGTTGGGATTTCTGGTGCAAGCTCAGTTCTTTTCAGTGTAGCAACCGCCAAGGGCTTTAACTTGCCTGCCCGCACCATGGCAATACTAGAAGATAGCGTATCAAAAGTGACTGGCAATTGCCCGCCAATCACGTCTGCCTGAGCTTGACTACTGCCCTTGTAGGGAACCTGAGTCATTTCTATATTGGCACGCTTAGCCAATACCGACATTACCAAGTTACTGGTAGCGCCATTACCAGTAGATCCATAGCTAATTGGGGTTGGACTCTTTTGTGCATTTGCAAGAAATTGTTGCAAAGTATTGGCTGGGTCACTGGCATTGACCACCATCAAATAGGGCAGGAATACAAGCATTCCAATTGGCGTGAAATCCGTCAATGGGTTGTAATTCAGCCCTTTATAAATATGTGGATTAATCGACATCGGCGCTGAAGCGCTCACCAGCAAAGTATATCCATCGGGCTTAGCTTTAGCGGCTATTCCAGCTCCAATGCTCCCTGCTACGCCAACTTTGTTATCCACTAAAAATTGTTGGCCCATTCTCTGAGAAAGTCGATCAGCCATGATGCGCGTGACCGTATCTGTTCCTGTGCCCGGCGGAAAGCCAATGATGATAGTTACAGGCCTATCCGGATAAGCTGCTAGCGCACACAAGGGGCTGCCCAATAAGACAAAAATTCCCAGCACCCTGATAAAGGATTGAAGTTTCACTAAGCCTCCATTATTTTTAAAGTTTTTAAATAGTGATCAATGCGATATTAGTACAAATAATTGCCAGAGGTAATTTTTACAGATCTCATCAAGGAACATATCTTTTTGCTTACTGCGTATTAGGGTTTACGACAATCGCTACCCTAATACAACAAAGACTGGATAGTCGCTATTATTAATGCATAAATAGTAGTTATAAAAATGGAGACAGTATGAATAAAAAATTAATCTTTAAAAATCTAATGCTAGCAACGGCGGGCCTTGTGGTGACAACAAGCGCATATTGCGGAACCTATGTTTATATTTCCAATATTGACGATGCCGATATATCGGCATATGAACTTACAACGGGATCAAACCCACATTTAAGTTCAGTTGGTCGTTTCCCGGCCGGCAAATTTGTAATGCCAATGGCTGTAACGCCAGATGGTAAAAACTTATATGCCTCGGTACGCTCGAAGCCATTCTCCCTTTACATGTATCAAATTGACCAGGTCAATGGTCAGCTCAAATGGACTGGCTCAGTTCCACTGGCCGACAGCATGGTCTATGTATCTACAGATAAAACTGGTAAATGGTTATTGGCAACCTCTTTTGGCGGACACAACAATAGCGTTAACAAAATTGAAGCAAATGGCTATGTCAATCCGGTTCCAGCAGAAGCATTTCCTAGTGGCGGTAAAAATCCACACTCCATCGTATTTGACCAATCAAATAAGTTTGTATATGTTCCACAGCTTGGTACGGATGAAATCAAAATTCATACATTTAATTCATCTCAAGCTAAGCCCTTATCAGAGAGCACAAGCTCGCTAGCACTTTCAAAACAACAGGGCCCAAGACATATCGTCATTTCAGCTGATAATAAATTTGCTTATGTCATTACAGAGATGACTGGTGAAGTACTCGTCTTTTCTAGAGACATCAAGTCGGGAGCATTAACGCAAATACAGGCCGCCTCGAGCCTGCCAAGCGATAGCAAACTTGTCCCTGGAAGACCAAGACCACCGACAGGATCCCCTGAGGCCACTGCTTTTGACGACTCCAATATGATTTTCTGCGCTGAAATCAAATTGACGCCTAACGGTAAATTCCTGTACACATCAGAGAGAACCAAAAGCACATTAAGCGGCTTTGAAGTAAATCCTCAGACAGGAAAAGTAAAATATTTATTTACTATCCCCACAGAAGAAATGCCGAGAGGATTTAATGTTGATCCGAGTGGTCAATTTTTAGTTGCTACCGGTCAAAAGTCGGATAAGGTCTCCCTTTACTCAATCAACCAATCCACCGGCGAACTCAATCTCATTGAGAGAGTCCAAGGAGGCAAAGGGGCAAACTGGGTCACTTTTGTAACAACGAAGTGAAATTGATACCCCTAAATCTAAAGCCACCTTCGGGTGGCTTTTTTGTACCAAGCAATTCATTACCCCAATAGCGAAACGACTTAGGAATTTCTCCCTAAGTCGTTAATATTACTGGTGGGCCCACCAGGACTTGAACCTGGGACCAAAGGATTCCGGTTTGTGTAATTCTCATTACCACCTGGACTATTTTTCCACTAATCGCTTCGCATAGGAATCTGCATAAGCGGGTGACCTAAAAAGAAGAACAGGGTCGTTGGTTGGAGCGATGCCATCCGCCATTACCAGTGGATCAAAAT
>CANBSM010000176.1 GCA_947372155.1 Burkholderiaceae bacterium | reverse complement strand
ACCTTCCCCAATATCTTTTTCTTATTACCTTTCCCAGTTTTAACTTTGGCCTGCTTTATCTTGATTGATCTGAACTTATTAAAAATGCAAAGAGATAAGCCGGCGCCTGTTTGGGTTCCTTTTGCGCTAAGCGTAGCCATTTTTATCCTGGCTTTTTTAGGGATTGCTTACAGCATGTTCCCTTACATCGTCGTAGACAAAATGACAATTTGGGAGGCAGCCTCAGCCACAGAGTCATTGTGGGTAATATTTTGGGGTGCTGTAGTTGTGCTACCAACCATCATTGGGTACACGATTTATTCTTACAAAATATTTTGGGGCAAAACCGAGCCGCTTAGTTATTACTAAGTTAAGTAAGGTCATTATATTTTTTGGCACGTTCAATATACTTGCTATGCTTTGACTTGTTTTCCTATACTTGAAATGCAATACATGAATATTCACTCTGATTACAGTAAGCGGGTAGTAATTAACCACCATGACTTGCCTTGGGTTCAGAGTCCAGAATCAGGGATAGAAAGACGTATGCTCGATCGACTTGGTGATGAGGTAGCAAAAGCAACCTCAATCGTTCGCTATCAACCCGGATCTAAATTTCAGACTCACACACATGAATTTGGTGAGGAGATATTGGTTATGAATGGGGCATTTAGTGACGAAAGCGGCGACTATCCTGCTGGCACATACATCATGAATCCACCAGGCTCATCGCATGCGCCATTTAGCGAGTCTGGCTGTACTCTATTTGTCAAACTAAGACATCTCGGCCCAGATCAAATCGACCGAGAGATTATTGATACTACAAAAGCACCTTGGTATCAGGGAATGGTTCCAGGCCTTACAGTCATGCCGCTGATGCAGCAAGGAAGTGGATCAACTTTAGTTCGCTGGGCACCTCAAACCTACTTCAACCCACACAAACATTATGGTGGCGAAGAAATCTTTGTAGTTGATGGTGTATTTGAAGATGAGCATGGCCGCTACCCTGCTGGCTCATGGATAAGAAGTCCACACATGAGCTTGCATCAACCTTTTAGCAAGGAAGGTTGCACGATCTTTGTAAAGACTGGGCATTTACTGGGCGGCAGTAATGATGTAGAAAGAGGCGGGTATTCTGATTAAGGGAAAAGTATTTTAGCGTTCCTTAATTAGCTGTTCAAATGCATTCACGAACGACTCAGGAGGCTGGGCTCCTTGCAAAAGATATTGATCGTTCAGAATGATTGATGGCACTGAGCTTATACCTGCATTGGTATAGGTAGACTCTTCATCTCGAACTTCTTTAGAAAATTCATTATTTTTGAGCACCTCTTGAGCTCGATCCTTATCTAGGCCAGAACGAGTTACTGCATCTATTAGATTTTTCTGATCATCTAAATTAACTGCCAAGCAAAAGTAAGTATTGAGCAATTCCTTTTTGAGGACTGCTTGCTTCTCTGGTCCAAACTCCTCTCCCGCCCAATGTAAAAGACGGTGAGAATCAAATGTGTTGTACACCCTTTTTCGACCCTCTGGATGAAACTCAAATCCTGCCTCTAATGCTTTGGTGCGAATATTGGCTTGATTGGCTTTGACTTGTTCTACGCTTAAGCCATACTTTTCAGTAAGATGTTCAATCGCATCTTGACCACCCAAAGGCATATTGGGATTGAGTTCAAAAGGATGAAAATGCACTTCAAAATCGACTTGATCACTTAACTGGGCAATTGCCTGATTGAGATTGCCCAATCCTACCGCGCACCAGGGGCATGCAATATCAGATACATAGTCAATTTTGATTGTTGGTTTCATGGTGTTGATTCTACAGAAGTAGATTGATGATGAAATGCAATATAAACAAGCGTTACTTAAAGTAACGCTTAATTTCTTAAGGAGCCCTTTGGAGCAACGAGGTGTTAGACGGTTGCTCCAAAAATCCTGTGGTTTTGAAAACCAATGAGTGAGCTAGCACTTTCTTTAAATCCACGAATTTGCTTACACATTTACTTACACACCGACACTGACCACCCGCAGACCCCCTGTTTATATGGCTCTAACATGGGCTTCTGCTCTCATAATCCTTTGGTCCCAGGTTCAAGTCCTGGTGGGCCCACCAGAAACAAAAATGCCAACCCTTGGGTTGGCATTTTTACAATCGTAGCATGATTCATTGGGGCTAAAAAGCCTTTCTGAATTATTTGTCGAAGGCTTGTTGTAAAGACTTTTGATCCTTGGTACCTTGTTGTAACAATAGCATCAAGAGAATTCGAGCTTTTTGAGCACGGAGATCATCTGCCATTACCGCACCTGCATCAACAGTAGTTTTGCCTCCACCCACAAACCCATAACTTCCCATTACTCTACCGTTAAGAACACGAGTAGAAATAACAACGGGAATATTTTTTGAGACAGCATATTTAACGCCCTCATACATTGACTCATTCATATTTCCCATACCCAGAGCCTGAACTACTATGCCATCAGCTCCGCGATCTACTGCTGCTTTTAGCGCAATACCATCGGCACCGCCATACATAGGCACGATATCTACTGTTGGCATTTTATCGGTCTTCAGTTTTATATACTGACGTCTAATGGGGTTGTACGCGTAGAAAATACGGTCAGGATAAACCTCACCAATAATTCCAAAGATTCCAGAATTAAATGTTTCCACATTGGCGGTGTGAGTCTTGGTAACGTATCTGGCTGAATTAATTTGGTTATTCATTGCCAGTAACACGCCTTTGCCTTCTGATTGCTTATCAACAACAATACGGACAGCATTTGTAAGATTTCTTGGGCCATCAAAATCTGACACGGATGCATTTCTTTGGGCGCCAATTAACACAACCGGCTTATTCGACTTGATTGTTAAATCAAGCCAAAAAGCTGTTTCTTCCAAGGTATCTGTGCCGTGAGAAACAATGACACCAGCTACATCAGAGCGTTCAAGGGCTTCTTGAACTGCTTTTGTAAGACTCACCCATCGCTCAGGATTCATGTAGTCCGAGGGAACGTTGGAAATATTGCTAACTTCAATTTTGGCGTATTTGCCGACTTCTGGAGCGGCAGCAAGTAAGTCATCCCCGTTAATTGCAGGAACTGGTGCGTTTTTGACTGGGTCAATTTTCATTGCAATTGTGCCGCCAGTAGCAATGAATTTAACGATGGGAAGATTTTGTGCAATTGCAGCCTTTAGCGGCATTGCACAAACTAGGCTGATTATTATCAGATGCTTGATTTTCACTTGTGTCCCCTATGATATTTTTAAAATTATTAGCAAACTTCATAAATCTAGGGTTGAATTTATTGCATGATCTCTTGGTTTAGGGTTTTCACTAACTTCTGACTAGAGTCGGAGTTAACTCAATGAACTCTCAATCGAGAAAAGCAAACTAAGGTAATTGAATTGCAGGGGTTGTTACCCCTCCACCACCTCTTAGTTTTCCTTGTAAGTAGTTTCCATTAATCCCGCACTAAATTGGGGCTAACTGCTTTAGGATGAGTCTGCAGTTATTCAAATAAAAAAATATGGGGACAAGTAATGACAAATAAAAAACTCAATCCGTCTTTGCAAATGAGGCGTGATTTTATTCAGGCTTCGGGCATTGCAGCAATAGCACCTCTAATACCCAACTTTGCACAAGCTCAGTCCACATCAAAAAGTGCGTTAGCTAGTTCTAGCAAGGGAATGGTGACTAGCCCCCATGAGTTGGCGACAGAAGCGGGATTGAAAGTGCTTCAATCGGGTGGAAATGCTATTGAAGCAGTTATAGCTATTTCATCCTGCCTGTCAGTTACATACCCGCATTTTTCAGGATATGGTGGCGATGCATTCATGATCATTAGTGATGCCAATGGAAAGGCGCAAACTATTTCAGGCATTGGACAGGCGCCACAAGACATCAGCTCTTACTCGGGAAGTATTCCAGTTCGGGGCCCAAAATCAATGCTGACGAGTGCTGCCTATGTCGACACCTTAGGTAAGGCATATGAAATTAGCAAAAAAGATCTCAAGGGCAATAAATCCTGGGCTTCATTGCTATCACCCGCTATTAAGTTGGCAAAAGACGGTTTTCCTGTTTCTGCATCAGAAGTCTTCTGGCTCAATTTTCGTCTAAAAGAAATGGGATCATTGCCTGGAGTTGAGACTGGATACTTGATTGATGGAAAAGTACCAACAGTCGGTCAAATATTTAAGCAGCCCAAACTTGCTAAGACCATTGAAATGATTGCAGAGCGAGGACATCGCGATTTTTATGAAGGAAAGTTAGCAGCCATCTTGGCTAAGGGTTTAAAAGAGGCAGGCTCACCATTAACGGCAAAAGACCTTGCATTAACTCAGGCCCAAATAGAGCCACCTTTAAGTGTCGCGTATCGTGGCGGAACTCTATTGGGTAATCAGCCTCCAACCCAAGCGATCACTACTTTAGAGATTATGGGAATTTTAGAGAGATTTGATCTTTCAAAAATTCCTGAGGGAAGCCCAGATTATTACCACCTGTTAGTTGAAGCCGTTAAATTAGCATTCATCGATCGCAATAAATATGTAGCCGATCCAAAGTTTGTTGATGTTCCAAGCCAGAGATTGTTATCGAATGCTTACCTAGACCAGCAAGCCAAGAAGATCCAAATGGAAACTGCTATGCCCTGGCCATATGTTTATAAAAACGGCGATACAGTATTTTTGGCGGCAGTAGATAGCAAGGGTAACTGTGCTTCTATGCTAACTACTGTTTATTTCGACTGGGGTAGTGGTGTTCAGGTTGGTGATACCGGGATGCTTTGGCACAATCGTGGAGCTTCTTTTAATTTAGATCCAAAGTCACCGAATCGTCTTGAGTCTGGCAAACGTCCATTCCATACGTTAAACCCAGGTATGTACATCAAAGATGGAAAGCCAGTGATTCTTTATGGCACTCAAGGGGCGGATGGTCAACCGCAGACATTAGCAGCTGTATTAACTAGATTGATTGACTATAAGATGGATCCATTAACGGCGTTGGCAAAACCACGCTTCTTGTTAGGAAAAACTTTCTCAGATTCTAGAGATTCTTTAAAGCTTGAAAAAGATGCTGGGCAAGAAGTATTTGTTGAGCTTGGAAAACGTGGTCACGAAATGAGTGAAATTGCAGCTCAAAGTCCATTAGCAGGACACCCGGGCGCAATTGTGATTGACTACCAAGCTAAAAAAATTACTGGTGCTCATGATCCAAGGAGTGATGGCAGAGCCCTAGGCGTATAGTTTATTAAATTGATTTGGCACCTCTTCGCTATAAGCGGGGAGGCCTTATCTTTTGATGCATTTATTCAACTCAAAATTAGAAAACTAGGAAATGTGGAAAATTAAATTTTTGGCGACAGTTTTAGTCACATCTTTTTGTGCAGGACTAAATGCTCAACCCAGTACTGCAGATATTGGCGGTGCAAGGGATGTCTACGACGGCTCCCTTTATCCAGATAAAGCCGTTCGTACTTATAGTCAAACCGAGAGAATTTTCCCTACGCGCGTTATTAAGGCTGGCAGTAAACCATCTCCCTTGCTTCAAAGTCCTCAGCAATTGACTTCATTGAAATTTACCTCAGAGGGTAAAACCTATGACTTACCAGATTATGTAGCACTTAATCGAATGGTGGGCTTATTGGTTCTAAAAGATGGCAAGATTGCGTATGAGCATTATGACTTTGGTGCAACAGCTAATACTCGATGGATGTCAATGTCAGTAGCTAAGTCATTTGTATCTACTCTAGTTGGCGCTGCTATTAAGGATGGCTACATCACCAGCCTAAATGATCCTGTAACTAAATATCTCCCCCAATTATCTGGAAGTGCATACGAGGGTGTTTCTGTACGAGATTTGCTAATGATGGCGTCAGGCGTCAAGTGGAACGAGACTTACACCGATCCATCCTCTGATCGTCGCAAGTTATTAGAACTTCAGATCGCTAGCAATAAGCAAGGCGCAATCTTTGATGTGATGAAAACGCTTTCAAAGGCGTCTGAGCCTGGTAAAAACTTTAACTACAGCACGGGCGAGACAGTCTTAATTGGTGAGGTCGTGCAGGCCGCTACCAAGATACCGCTTGCAGATTATTTATCGAAAAAAATCTGGATACCCGTTGGTATGCAAGCGAACGGTTTATGGTGGCTAGATTCTCCTGGGGGACATGAGGTTGGTGGCAGTGGAATCTTAGCGGTGTTACGAGACTTTGGCCGCTTTGGGCAATTCATTTTGGATGGAGCAAAAGTGAATGGTCAGAGTATTGTTCCTGATGGGTGGCTTGCTGATGCTGGAAGCGCTAAACCTATTACAGGAGTTACCGGTAAAAATGGATATGGCTATCAGTGGTGGACTGTAAAGTCTGAGGCTGGAAAAGTTCACGAGAGTGTTTTTATGGGCAGAGGTATTCACGGTCAATACCTCTATATTAATCCAGCAAATAATATCGTGATTGTGGGATTAGGTGCTCGCTCAAAGCCTGTTGGTAAGCAGGCAATTGATGATCTCGATTTCTTGGCAGCGGTTGTCGATAATTTGAAAGCAGTCCAATAAGTTTTAGTGAGGGTAAATATTATTTTTTGGAGCAACGAGGTATTAGATGGCTGCTCCAAAAATCCTGTGGTTTTGAAAGCCAAAAAGTAAAATCATACTTTTTATATTCTCGTTAGATTAGTCGCAAAAATATTCACACACTGATAATCAGGATGTGTAACCTATTGAAATCCTGGCGGTTTTCTTTAAATGTCTGCCCTCACAGTCCGTTGGTCTCAGATTTAAGACCTAGTGAGTCCATCAGAAAATGTGGGAGTTTTATCTTTGTGTAATATCTACTTATGGTCGATAAATCATTCCCACGCTTTAGAGCCAGGTTTAAGATCATTCAACTACTTTGCATAGGTCAATCTCAATAGAATGAAGACAATTTTTTGCGCGCTGTTAACCGCACTATTCTTAATTTCACATTGCAACGCACAAAGTTCTGCGCCCCCTTTTCCTAATAAACCTGTAACGATTGTGGTTGCCTATGCCCCAGGGGGTCTGGGTGATGTTCTAGCTAGACGATTAGCAGATAAGCTGAGTATTCGCACAAAACAAACTTTTGTAGTTGAAAACAAGCCAGGGGCTACAGGGGCCCTAGCCACAAGATATGTTGCCAAATCAAAACCTGATGGTTACATCCTCCTTTTAGGCCAAACTGGCGAAATGGTGATCAA
>CANBSM010000175.1 GCA_947372155.1 Burkholderiaceae bacterium | reverse complement strand
GACTCCAGCATAGGGATATGCTTTTTAGGAATCATCAGAAAATGGATTGGCGCAGCCGGGTTGATATCTTTAAAAGCATAGATTTCCTCGTCCTCATACACCTTCTGGGAAGGAATCAAACCTTGAGAAATCTTACAAAACAGGCAGTTAGGATCGTGTGACATACTTTTTTCGTATTTATGCGTGCTTACTCTTTACCAGTAGCTTTTCTCGCAGCCTTCTCTTCGATACCAGAAGTTCCCAGGCGACGATCGAGCTCGGCAATAACATCTTCCGGGCGCAAGTTAAATTGAGACAAAGCAATCAAGCAGTGAAACCACAAATCAGCCATTTCGCCGACTAAGAGCTTTTGCTGGTCAGCCGCCAAATTCGAGTTACGCGCATCCTTTGCAGCCATTACAGCCTCAGTAGCCTCTTCACCAATCTTTTTCAAGATCCCGTCATCACCCTTTGAAAAGAGCAAAGCGGTATAAGAAGTTTTTGGATCTGCTTGGCCCGCCTTAAATGCATCACGACGTTGATCAACTACATCGGCTAAATGGATTAATCCAGATTCAATTTTTTTGTCTGAATTCAGTATTTTGTTCATTAATATATTTTTTCAGACTATACAGTCCAATCCTCTACCTTTAACTGCTTAATCCTTTTAAATGCCTGGTCATTTGTCACTAGAACTGCTCCAAGCTGAGAAGCGTGTGCTGCAATTTGCATGTCAAGAGAGCCTAGTAAATTTCCATTACTCTCTAACTGGGCTCTTAAAACACCATAATGCTCCGCCACATCAGTATCCCAAACCAAAACATCCACTCGCTTTAAAAACTCTTGTACAACCAAATGTAAGCTCCTTGCATTCGGCTTTTTTGCCAAACCATAGAGAATTTCACCTTCAGATATGACTGACAAGCATAGTCTTTCCATAGGAACGCTGGCGATTTTTCTGCTTACTACTGGGTTTTTCTTAATGAGGCTGCTGACGGTATTGGTATCGAGCATATATCTCATCACTCATTGACTCCAGCAAAAGGATCTCGATCTTGCGACCCTTGATTTCGATCTTCAGGGCTTAAGAAATCCACAGGAACGTCCGCGCTCGCAAGCGCCATGAAAAAACTATCCCAGTTTTCAGGTCTTCTGGAAAGAATTAAATCACCAGTATTAGCATCGCGCCGAATAAAAACCTCTTTTTCCTCGAAACGAAATGCCGCAGGCAAGCGTATGGCCTGGCTGCGTCCATTCATAAAGATTTTTGCTATTAGGCTCATCATCCCGGCTCCTTGGTATATATCAAAGTATATACCATTCTGATCCATAACAAAATGTAAATAAAGTCCCCAAATACTTGCTTGAGTCAGGCTTCACTGATTTTTTGCCAAGTTGAACTTATAGAGTCCCACTGCCGAAAGAAGCAACTATGCTCGCCTGTATGGCAAGCAATGCCATCTTTTTGCTCAACCATAAGCAAAATCGTATCGCCGTCACAATCTAAGCGAATTTCTTTTACTTTCTGAGTGTGGCCAGACTCTTCCCCTTTGTGCCACAGTTTTTGTCTGGAACGGGTCCAATAGACTGCCTCACCTAGGCGCAAGGTTTCCAATAAGGCGTCCCGATTCATCCAGGCCATCATCAAGATATCCTTGCTGCCAACTTCTTGGGCGATTGCTGGAACCAATCCTTGATCATTCCAAGTTACCGCTTCTAGGAGAGCCTGGTCTAGTGAGTTTTTATTTGTATCTGACATTTATCCAATTTTGACAGAATTATTAAGAGCTACCCAAATAAGAATCGCCTTCGGCTTACTGCAGCAGCCCATCCCACCTTCTGGACAATAACCCTTTTTGTGTGTATAATGTGTATAAAACTTATAATGCGCAGATGAATAGCAAAGAACTCATCAAGACATTAGAAAAAGATGGCTGGGTATTGCGGGGCTCAAAAGGCTCTCATCATGTTTTTAACCATCCCCGCAAGGTTGGACACATTACCGTTCCACACCCTAAAAAAGATCTGGGCATTGGATTGGTGTAAAAGATACTGAAACAAGCAGAAATTAAATAGAGGGGTCAATGATGAAATATCCAATTGCTATTGAACCGGGTGGAGATAAGCTGGCATGGGGCGTAATCGTTCCTGATATGCCAGGCTGCTTCTCGGCCGCTGACAGCGGAATTGATGAGGCCATTGAAAATGCTAAAGAGGCAATTGAGTTTTGGATTGAGTCAGCGCTAGATGCCGGTGAAGATATACCTAAACCCAGCTCTATTACTGATTTACAGAAGAAGAAAGAGTTCAAAGGATATATCTGGGCAATTGCTGAGATTGACCCGGCATTACTGTCGGACGATATCGAAAGAGTAAATATCTCTTTACCAAAAAGAGTGCTGGCAAGATTAGATGCTAAGGCCAAATCCGCTGGTGAAAACCGCTCAGCATTTATCGCGCATATGGCGATTAGCGCTTAAGAACACCAACTAAATCCGAACCGGGATTCCCTGAGCAGCCATATATTCTTTTGCCTGCCCGACGGTGTATTCACCATAGTGAAAAATACTAGCTGCCAATACTGCATCTGCATGGCCCTTAGTAATACCATCCACTAAATGCTGCAAATTACCAACGCCGCCAGAAGCAATCACCGGAACAGAAACGGCATCGCTTACTGCAGCAGTTAAAGCTAAGTCAAAGCCATCCTTACTGCCATCGCGGTTCATACTAGTCAAAAGAATCTCGCCTGCACCACGTTTAGCCACTTCAGTAGCCCAGACCACTACATCCATGCCTGTGGCGGTTCTGCCGCCATGAGTAAAAACCTCCCAATTGCCAGCCTCAGTTTGTTTGGCGTCAATCGCCACCACAATGCATTGAGAGCCGTAATAGGCAGCTGCATCAGACACTAAATCAGGATTAGCTACTGCGGAAGAATTCATACTCACTTTATCTGCACCAGCATTCAGCAAGCGTCGCACATCAGCAACTGCACGCACACCACCGCCAACAGTCAAGGGAATAAATACTTGTGACGCCACATCCTCAATGATGTGCAAAATGAGATCGCGCCCATCAGAGGTAGCAGTAATATCCAGAAACGTCAGCTCATCAGCTCCTTGCGTGTCGTACCGTTTTGCAATTTCAACTGGATCACCCGCGTCTCTGAGGCCAACAAACTTAACGCCCTTAACAACGCGCCCTGCCGTGACATCTAGACAAGGAATAATTCGCTTCGTTAACACTAGATGATTTTCTTTGCGTACTTGAGGGTTAACTCATCAGCATATTTTTGAGCGGCTGCAAGATCAAGGTCGCCAGCGTAGATTGCGCGTCCCGCAATCACTCCCATGACACCCTCTTCTTCGGCTTTACAAAGCGCTTCAATATCTTGATTATTAGAGAGTCCGCCACTGGCAATTACCGGAATACGAATGGCTTGAGCCAGCTTGATCGTGGCTTCGATGTTGACGCCCTTAAGCATGCCATCCCGACCAATGTCGGTATAGATAATGGCCTCTACGCCCCAATCTTCAAACTTCTTAGCGAGGTCAATGACTTCATGACCGGTAATCTTGCTCCAACCATCAGTAGCCACCTTGCCATCGCGTGCATCAAGACCAACCATCACATGACCAGGAAATGCTGTGCAAGCATCTTGTACAAAGCCGGGATTCTTCACAGCTGCCGTACCAATAATGACAGTGCTAATACCGTCATCCAATAAGCGCTCAATGGTTTCAAGATCACGAATACCGCCACCGAGTTGCACGGGGATTTCGTTGCCAACCGCTTTGAGGATCGATTTAATCGCAGACTCATTTTTGAGCTTGCCAGCAAATGCGCCGTTGAGATCTACTAAATGTAAGCGTCGAGCACCTTTGCTAATCCAATGCGCCGCCATTGCGCCAGGGTCTTCTGAGAATACCGTAGCTTTATCCATATCACCTTGTTCGAGTCGAACACAGTGGCCGTCTTTAAGATCAATTGCGGGAATCAGCAGCATAGCGAATGGTTAGGAATATTAAGGTTGCCAAGAAACAAAATTTTTATAAAGCTTTAAACCGTATTCTGCACTTTTTTCTGGATGAAATTGAGTTGCAAAAATATTATCTCGCGCCACCGCAGAAGTAAACCAATCGCCATATTCAGTGGAACCGACTGTATCTTCATTGCGCTGCGGCACAACATAGTAGCTGTGCACAAAATAGAAGCTCGTTAGATCAGGTATGCCATCCCAAAGGGGGTGCTTTCGGTCTTGGCGGACTTGGTTCCAGCCCATATGAGGGACTTTATAAGAGGATCCATCTGGCTGCTTTTTACCAGCCAGCTCAAAACGACG
>CANBSM010000174.1 GCA_947372155.1 Burkholderiaceae bacterium | reverse complement strand
TCAAATGGGCAGGGTATGCCTGCCAGAGAGGGTGAGGATGCCATCATCAATCTTGCTGCATCACAAAGTTTAGATATTGAAAAATTTAAGGGCTGTCTTGTTTCACCTAAAGCCATGGAAAGAGTCGCTGCAAGCTTTAAGGATGGCATAGGCGCTGGCGTCAATGGCACACCTGGCATCATTATTGTGAACAATACCAACGGCAAAAGGTCTTTCATGGCTGGCGCGGTATCGGAATCAGCTCTAAAGGCTGAAATTCAGAAGCTGTTATCACTCAATTAATTAGGTAGTATTTAATCAATAAGGGGGCTCATACCCCCATCAATGCTAGTAAAATCAAATAAACCCAGTAAATTCAATGAGTTGCTGGGTTTTTTGTTACTTGCATCTTAAGAACACCCAATCTACTGCCTGGCGGCTCTTAAAGCTGTTCATGGCTGGAAAGAAGCTTCCTCCTAGGCGCCATATCAGGGATTGTCTTCATCAGAATTTCAATAAATGTCTGTATATTGTCAAAAATGCCATTTTCGCGCTTTTTACAATATAGGTTAAACAAGACTTTATGAAGAGTGCTCTTGAGATTGCACGAAGGGATATTGCAGTGTCCAGTGCGCGCTTGTCTGCCTATGTTCGCAATCATGTTTTTGTCATCACGATCGTAAGGCTTACATCGATCGCAGGGCTAGCGTTTATTTTCTCAGGTCCATCTAACGCGCAGACTACACTGCCGACAGCCACATCACCTGCAACAATCATGTGGAACGTGAGCGTTCCAACAGCAGGGCAAGCTGGGCAACCTAGTGATGGTAGTTATGATTCCGGTAATACAGGTAGTTCAGGGCAGACAATAAATTCCACCTTAAGTAATAAGGGAGTCTCTGGTTATGGCTCAGGAATTTACGCTACGGGTGTTGGTCAACAAGGTGGCACCGGTGCGGATGGAGATATCTGGGCAGCTACTGCTGGATCTGGTGGCACTGGTGGTAGTGGAAGCGCTATCACTCTCATTTTTAATCCGACTAGTTCCGCATCGAATACAACACTTTCAGGAACGGGAATTTTTGCGCAGTCAATTGGTGGCGCTGGTGGTAATGGTGGGGATCCTTATAGCGGCGGTAATGGTGGCGGTGGTGGCGCTGGCGGAGCGGGTGGAACGATTTCGGTAACCAACAATGTCGCAATAACCACTACAACGAGCGGCGGTTATGGCATTGTTGCGCAAAGTCTTGGTGGTAATGGTGGATCTGGTACTAACGGCAGCGGAAGTTTGTGCTGGCTTGGAGATTGTGGTGGCGGCGGATCCGGTATGGTTGGTGGGGTAGGTGGTAGTGTCACCATCAATAACACTGCAAATCTAGCAATAGCAACTTCACTACCAATTTTTGCTCAAAGTATCGGCGGTAATGGTGGTAATGGTGGTTCCGGCTCTTCTGCTTGGTTTGGTGCGGTAGGGTCTTCAGGGGGTTCAGGTGGTTACGGCGCTGCTGGTGGCTCGGTAACGATTAGTAATAGCGGAGCCTTGAGCTCTGGTCTCTTAGGTGGCTTTGGAATCTTTGCTCAGTCTGTGGGTGGTGGCGGTGGTGCTGCTGGTGCTTCCGCTGGCTTGGTATCTTTGGGCGCAAGTGGTGGAGATGCTGCACCTGGTAGCACAATTACGCTGACTAATTCAGGGTCTATTACTTTATCTGGTACATCTTCTATTGGTGTGTATGCGCAAAGTGTTGGCGGCGGCGGCGGTACCGGCGGTCTCGCAACAGGCATAGCTGCCGTTGGTGGCAGTGGTGGTAGCGGCGGCAATGGTGCAGCTACATACGCTCAGAATAGTGGATCCATTTATACCGGTTGTACTTCGACTACCAACGGTGCTTGCTCTAATCAAGCGGTGACATCAAATACGAATGGCGGCGCATTCGGGATTCTTGCGCAATCCGTCGGCGGTGGCGGTGGTGTGGGTGGTATGGGTGTCTCCACAAGTGTTGGCGTAGTAAGTTTTAGTTTGGCGATGGGTGGATCGGGCGGATCTGGTGGTTCAGGAAGTCAAGTAGTAGTTGCCAACAACGGCACCATCATGACGACTGAGCCAAACTCTGCAGGCATACTTGCTCAATCCATTGGCGGCGGTGGCGGTTCTGGTGGTGGTGCAGTTTCTGTATCAGGTGGAGCCATTTTTAGTTTTGGTTCTGCTGTAGGTGGTGGTGCTGGTACGGGCGGTAACGGTGGAACTGTTGCTGTGAACTGTGCATCTTCATCAGGTTCATCATCAAGTCCTTGTTATGGCTTGCCGTCAGTTTCAGGTGTCAATTTCACAGCAGCAACCCCAATATCAAATGCGAGTATTTCAACTCAAGGCGTAGGTTCTCCCGGCATACTTGCTCAATCTCTTGGAGGTGGTGGCGGTAACGGAGGTTATGCGGTATCAGTTGCGGCTGGTGGCATTGCATCTATGAGCAGCGCCTTTGGTGGAGCAGCAGGTAGTGGCGGTTTTGGTTCTAGTGTTTATGCATCACCTGGCGGCGTCAATATTTCTACTGCTGGTAGCGACTCTCCCGGCTTGATTGCAAACTCAACTGGTGGTGGCGGTGGCTTAGGTGGTATGGCTGTCTCTGGTAGTTACGGCGGAACTTATTCCGCAACTTTAACCATGGGTGGTACTGGCGGTTCTGGTGGTGTAGGTGGGTCAGTAACTGCTGAGAACCTTGCTAACGGCAGTACTAATGCCAGTTCTATTAATACCGCCGGTGCTCGCTCATACGGCATGGTTGCTCAGTCAATTGGCGGTGGTGGTGGTAGTGGTGGTGCCAGCATTGGTATTTCAGGAGGTGGCATTGCGAGTTTAGCGCTCGGTGTTGGCGGCGGCGGCGGTGTTGGCGGAGGTGCCAACACAGTTAGTTTGAATAATGCTGGTTCTATTACTACATCCGGTTCAGCAGCTAGCGCTTTAATAGCGCAATCGATTGGCGGTGGTGGCGGTAACGGTGGTTTTGATGTTTCAGGTAGTGCTGGTATGGCATTTGGTGGCTCGGTTGCTATCGGTGGTTCAGGAGCAAGCGGTGGTGTAGGTCAAGTAGTAACGCTCACAAACACTGGCGCATTAATCACCAAGGGTGGTGGCGCCCCCGCTATTCTTGCGCAATCGATTGGTGGCGGTGGTGGTAATGGTGGTTTCAGTGGAGCAGGAAGTTTAAGTCTTGCTGCTGCTAGTTTATCTATTGCCGGTAATGGTGGTAATGGTGCTCAAGCTAACAGTGTTACCGTAAATAATTCTGGTTCGGTTACGACGAACAATACTGCAGCGTTCATCAATTCCTCTAATTCATCGGTTGTAGCATCGGGTAATAATCCAGGCATTCTTGCCCAATCTTTGGGAGGTAGTGGTGGTAATGGTGGATATTCCGTTGGTGCTGTTGTCGGCGTTGGTGCCGCAGTCGGAATTAATATCGCAGGAACAGGTGGTACAGGTGGAACAGCTCAATCAGTAAATGTAACGAACTCTGGCACTATGAGTTCATCAGGACCTCTATCCTCAAACATCATTGCGCAGAGTTTTGGTGGTAACGGTGGTAACGGGGGCCTAGCAGCAGGCGGTTCTGTTTCTGGCGTGTTTAGCTTTACTAGTAGTGTAGGTGGAGCTGGTGGTAACGGCGGTCAATCTGGCTCAGTTGCTATTACTAATTCTGGATTGTTAGCGGCAACTGGCGCAATGTCCTCAGCCATTCTTGCTCAAAGTATCGGAGGCTCAGGCGGTAACGGCGGCATGGCAGTTGCAGGATCACTATCAGTGGATCCAATCCCTGGGGCGCCTGCTGCTGCATTGACTGCAAGCGTCGGTGGTAGTGCCGGAGGCGGCGCATCCTCAAATACTGTATCGGTTTCAAATGGCGCTGGAATCGCAACTATTGGCGATCAATCTACAGGTATTCTTGCTCAATCTATTGGTGGCACGGGCGGTAACGGTGGCAATGCCATTGCAGGCTCTGTTGCGCTGAGCGATACACCCAGCTCGATCGCTGCAACTGTTTCCTTATCCGGTAATGGTGGTTCAGGTGGATCTGCAAATCCCGTAAATAGCAGCGGTACTCAACTGGTGGCAGTGACTGTTAATGCTAATAATCCAAGCAGTGGAACCTATGCGATTTCTACCAATGGCTTGCTTGCAAATGCTATTACAGCGCAATCTATTGGCGGCGGCGGCGGTAACGCTGGATCGACTTTCTCAGGAACAGCTGCTAACGGTGTATCCGCTTCGGTTAATGTTGCAAGCGATGGTGGTGCTGGCGGTACTGGTGGACAAGTGATTGTTAATTCAGGTTCACAAGTTGCTCTATCAACTCAGCAAGATCAATCTTCGGGCATCGTTGCCCAATCGATTGGTGGAAGTGGTGGTAATGGGGGTATGGCTGCAGGCGGATCAATCAGTACATCTGCCAGTGCAGCTGTCAATATTGGTGGCAATGGTTCAAGTGGCGGAACAGCAAACACAGTTACCGTTTCAAATAACTCTGCCATCAATACTCAGGGAATGATCTCGCTAGGCATCGTTGCGCAATCCATTGGTGGTAGCGGTGGTAACGGTGGTAGCAGCTACGGTGGATCATTAGCACAGAATGGAACAGCAACAGTCAACTTGGGCGGCGGAAGCGGCTCTGGTGGAACAGCAAAAACAGTGACAGTTAATAACACTGGAGCCATCACTACCGCAAAATCTCAATCGACAGGTATCTTGGCACAGAGTATTGGTGGTGTTGGTGGTAACGGAGGTAACAGCGCAGCGTTTGGTCTTTCTGATCAAGCCACAATTACTGTAGCAGTTGGTGGGGCAGGCGGTAATGGCGGAACTGGTGGAGCTATTGTGCTTACTAATAGTGGCGCAATTAATGTTGCTGGTAATCAGTCTTTAGGCCTGATTGGTCAAAGTATTGGAGGGTCTGGCGGTAATGGTGGATCAGCTATCAATGGCGGTCTAGCTGCCGGTGGATCAACTGCTGGGGTCAGCGTTGGAGCTACTGGCGGTGTAGGCGGAACGGCAAGTACAGTCAACATTACGAATAGTCAAAGCATTACAACTAACGGCCTTAGTGCAGTTGGTATTTTGGGTCAGTCAGTTGGTGGTGCTGGTGGTAATGGTGGCAATAGCATGAGCTTGGCTGTCGGCAGTTTGACTGGCAGTGATGCCTATAGTGCATCAGTAGCGGTGGGAGGCTCTGGCGGACATGGTGCTGTATCCAATGCTGTCACTATCACGCAAACTGGTGCTATCAATACAGTTAACCAAAATTTTAGTAATTCAGCTAGTCCTGCATATGGTGTCACGAATGATCATGCTGCCGGCATTGTGGCTCAATCAATCGGTGGCAATGGTGGTAATGGCGGCAATGCGACCTCCAATGCAATTGCAGGAAATGGAACTGTTTCAATGTCGATTGGTGGACAAGGTGCTTATGGCGCGAATAGCAACGGCATAGTAAATGTAAATAGCAACCAGAATCTCACAACTGGATCGATTACCACAAACGGTATGAATGCTCCTGCTATCTTGGCTCAATCAGTTGGTGGTGGCGGCGGTAATGGTGGTTGGTCTCAAAGCAGTACTTCTAGCAATAAATATGCAGTTGGATTCTCACTCGGTGGTTGGGGTGGGGATGGTGGTAATGCCAATCAAGTCAACGTTAATTCAGGCGGAACGATTACCACCTCAGGTCAACAGTCCACAGCTATCGTCGCGCAATCTATCGGCGGTGGCGGTGGCAATGGTGGTGCAGCTACTAGTCAAGTTAATGCTAGTCCAGGAAGCGCTACTAATGGACTGATTTCTGTTGTGGGCGCGCAAATTAATCAATCAACCGGCGCCGGTAGTCAAGCTTCAACTTATCTAGCTACCAATGCTGTTCAGAGTTTCACCTCTAGCAGCTCGCAAACTAACACAACACCGAAGCCAACAACGAATAGTAAAACTCCTAATAGTGGCGTTTCAGCATCAATGGCAGTTGGTGGCTTTGGTGGTGATGGCGGCACTGGTAATTCAGTTACGGTTAATAGCAGCAGCATTATTACCACTGGTGATGCACATTCCAATGGCATTACTGCCCAGTCCATTGGAGGCGGCGGCGGCAATGGTGGCTCAAGTACCTCGGGTGCTGATGGCGGCAAGTATTCTGCTGCACTTTCTGTTGGTGGGTTTGGTGGTAGCGGTGGAACCTCTGGCGTTGTTGGTGTAACCAATAATGGTTCTATTTTGACTGTAGGAAATTATGCTATCGGCATATTCGCGCAATCTATTGGCGGTGGTGGCGGTAGTGGTGGTTCAAGTTCAGCTAGCTCTACTACTAGTGCAGGAGGTGCTGCTGCAGTTAGTCTTGGTGTAGGCGGTTGGGGCGGTACCGGTGGTAGTTCAGGCACAGGATCTGCAGCTTCAATGCAAGTAGTTGGTGTAACCAATAATGGCGTCATTCTTACTGAAGGAATGAACTCACCCGGCATATTCGCGCAATCTGTTGGAGGTGGTGGTGGTAATGGTGGTTCAAGTAGCACATCATCTACCGTTGCAGCGGCACCTTCTTCGCCTACAACTGGCAGTTCAGCAGGAACGGGTGGAACAACTGCGCCTTCAGTTTCTAATAATGCAAACTCATCTGCAGCTGGAAATACAACCTCTGGTCAAAACAGTAGCCAAGCGGGCACGAATAATGGAACTGCTGTCGGTTTATCTGTTGGTGGTTATGGCGGTAGTGGTGGGTTTGCCAACAACGTATCGGTTACCAATACCGGAGCAATTGAAACTGGCTATGCTACTTCCGCACAAGCTTCAATGCAGCGACTGAGTCTTGGTTTAGCGGATAACTCATCCGCTATCTTTGCGCAATCTGTTGGCGGCGGCGGTGGCAATGGCGGCTCAAGTACTAGCAATGCGGATGGAAGTAAGACCAGCGTTTCTCTCGCGCTTGGCGGTAGCGGTGGTGCCGGCGGTGGTGCGGGAACAGTTACTGTAGGTAATACAGGAACCTTGCTTACATATGGCAATAATTCATCTGCTGTCTTCGCTCAGTCAGTGGGTGGCGGTGGTGGTAATGGTGGTTCGACAACGAGCACAGCAGGTTCAGGTGGTAGTAATGCGGTTGCATTGGGTCTTGGAGGCTCTGGAGGTAATGGAGGTGCTGGCGCTGGCGTTTCTGTAACAACCAATCAAACCGGCTCTCTTATTAGTACTTATGGTGCTCAGGCACACGGTATCTTTGCTCAGTCAGTAGGCGGTGGTGGCGGTAACGGCGGAGCCGTTAATGTCTCTGCAAAAGCCACTACTAGTGCAAATTCTGACTCTAGCAATGGCAGCAGCAATGCCAGTTCCACTGGCACAGGCACAACCTCATCCAGCGCCAATAGTGGCGTATCCCTTTCCGCCGGTCTTGGTGGAAGCGGTGGTTCAGGTGGTGATGCTGGAACAGTTTCTGTAACCAATGCTTCCCAAATTGCTACTGCAGGTACAGGTAGTTACGGTATTTTTGCCCAGTCAGTTGGTGGTGGTGGAGGAAACGCTGGTTCATCAACGGTTCAATCAAATGGTGGGGCGTATAGCGCTGGCTTTGCCTTAGGTATGAGTGGTGGCGGAGGTGGAACAGGTTATGGCGTTAATGTTGCTTCGACTAACAACATAACAAGCAATGCCGATAATGCTATTGGTATCTTTGCCCAATCCGTTGGCGGTGGCGGCGGTAATGCTAGCTCATCTAGTTCGACCAGTAGCACTAATCAAGGTAAGGCTGCGGTAACAATGTCGCTTGGCGGTTCTGGCGGTGTTGCAGGTCTTGGTGGGGTGATTCAAGTAAGTACGAATGGCAGCGTAACCACTTATGGAAAAAATGCCCCCGCAATTTTTGCTCAATCCGTTGGCGGCGGCGGCGGTAATGGCGGTTCCACACAATCAAGTTCCTCTGGTGGCGCTAATTCCGTTTCTTTCGGTCTTGGTGGTCTTGGTGGTCCAGGAGGAGCGGGTGGCAATGTTTCTGTTAACTCCATTTCTAACCTAGCTACGTCTGGTAGTAACTCACAAGCCATCTTTGCGCAATCAGTTGGTGGCGGTGGCGGTAACGGCGGTGCATCAAGTAGCACCACTTCTAACGGAGGCTCTACTAATGTTTCGCTCGCAATGGGTGGCTCTGGATCGAGCGCTGGAGCTGGTGGCAAAGTCACTGTTGATACGACTACTGCGGCCTATAACGCAGTAACAGGTTCAAGTGTTTCAACAATCTCTACGAATATCCAAAGTAATGGTGATTTTGCACAAGGTATCTTTGCTCAATCAGTTGGCGGCGGCGGCGGTAATGGTGCATCGAGCTCAAGTTCCGCTAACGCATCTTCAAGTAGTAGTAGCAGCAATCAAACCTACCTTGCACTCTCACTTGGAGGTGGAGTAGGAAGCGGTGGAGCAGGTGGTGATGTGGTTGTTAATAACGCACTCACTATCAATACAAACGGTGTTAGTGCACAAGGCATCTTTGCGCAATCGGTTGGTGGCGGTGGCGGTAATGGCGGAGCGGGCAATAGTAGTGCTTCTGGTAGCTCGACAAGTTATGCCGTGGGTCTTGGTTCATCCGGCGGCACTGGTGGTACTGGTGGTTTGGTGAATGTATCAAGCTCTAACAGCATTACTACTAGCGGCGCAAATTCAACTGCAATCTTTGCGCAATCAGTTGGCGGCGGCGGCGGTAATGGTGGCTCAAGTAGCACCAACCTCTT
>CANBSM010000173.1 GCA_947372155.1 Burkholderiaceae bacterium | reverse complement strand
GAGCAAGGACAACAACCGCAGCACCCGATTCAAACCCCTGAAAAAGTAATGCGTAAGCGCTTAGTGACCAGCCGCGCTGCCGAGAATCTCTATTGGTTTGGGCGCTATACCGAGCGCAGTGAAAATATTCTGCGCTTAGCTAAGCTCTATCTTGAAAATATCAATAGCGAATACACCCCATCCCGCTCACTGTGGTCTTGGCTAGAAAATCTATGTCACCACTATGGACTTGTGCCTGAAGGCGTGCCAAGCAATTTTGATCAGAGTGATATGCGACACCGAATTTTTGAGCGCACTTTAATAAACAGTCTCAATGCCAGCGACAGCATCACTAGCGTGGGTTACAACCTGAATGCCATGAAGCGCACAGCCTCCAATGTAAGAGAACGGCTCTCCACGGAGCAATGGAGCACCATCAATCACTGCATTGAGCAATTCCAGGCTGATTGCCATAAAGCTAGTACTTTTAATGATTTTTCTGCCTCGCTCGCTATCGACGCTTTAAATCGTGCAAGTAGCTGCTTAGCGGCAATTACTGGCGCTCAAACTGACCGAATGACACGTGATGATGGCTGGCAACTACTTTCTATTGGTCGGCATATCGAGCGGCTTGCCTTTCTGACAAACGCATTAGATTCCGCCATCGTTTCTGGCTTGCTTAATAATCCAAATGCAGACAGCTCGGGTTACACCGCTCTACTCAATTTATTTGACAGTACGATCACTTTCCATGCGCAGCATCAGCAAAGTCGAGAAATTGCACCATTAATTAGCTTGCTGGTCATGGATGATGAAAACCCGCGTTCATTGGCTTGGGTAAGCAAAGCACTTCGCGCTCGGCTATCAAAGCTAGCAGGTACCGAGCGCAATAATCCCGACGAACTCACTCTTAGTGTTATTAACCTGCTAGATTACGACTTGTTTTCACTTTCCACCGCAGATGGATTTGGTAATTTCTCAGACCTGAGAAATTGTTTACGTCATTGCTCACAGTCAGCCTGGAATGTTTCTGATGAAATTAGCGCACGCTATTTCAATCTTATTCGCTCCAATGAATACAGCATCCAAATGTAATGCGCCAATTATGTTGCTAGAAATCACCCACGAAACCAGCTACTCTTACGATCCCGATGTAGAGATTGCCCAACATTTTGCTCACCTCAAACCAGCAGATCTAGAAACACAACGAGTAATAAAATCCGAAGTTCAGGTGAATCCAAGGCCTTCTTGGAGTGAAGAAAATCGAGATAGTCATGGCAATATTTGCACCTTCTTTTCGTTGCAGAATAGACACAGCGAATTACTCATTACAGCCAAGTCGCTGATCGAGACAAATGCTACTGAATATGGCCCAAAGCCTCAGGAAACTGCACCCTGGGAGCTGGTGCGTGAATACTTTCGATATCACTCCAAAACCAATTGGGATGCTGCTTCGGAATTTTTATTTACCTCCCCATTTATTACTTTGCGCCCTGAGTTTTCAGAATTTGCGCGGGCAAATTTCACAGCCGGTAGACCCATATTAGATGCTGCAATTGATTTAATGAAACGCATCTATAGCGAATTCCATTACGTAAGCAAAAGCACCGATATCAATACCCCGGCGCTGGATGCATTAAATAAGCGGGAAGGTGTGTGCCAGGACTTTGCTCATATTCTGATCGCATCGCTTCGTAGTATTGGCATTCCAGCAAAATATATCAGCGGATACATACTTACTAACCCACCCCCAGGACAAGCTAGACTGATCGGTGGCGATGCTTCACATGCTTGGGCGTCAGTTTATATTCCTAGCACTGATGAGAATGGTGTGCTTTGCAAAGGAATTTGGTGTGATTTAGACCCAACCAATAATCGCTGGGGCTATAGTACCCCTGGTGAAGATTATGTTCATCTAGCTCAGGGTAGGGATTACTCAGATGTCTCCCCTATCCGTGGAGTGATTCATGGCGGAGCAGACCACATGCTTGATGTAGCTGTAACGGTAATGCCTATCAATCCCTAAGGATCGATAGCCCCCCCCAGGCTACTGCACTCATACAAAAAATAAGCTGCTACTTTTTTAACTTAGCTAATGCCATAGCCATGGCGTTATTAATGGGCGCAGCCAACCTTCTATCTTCTTGTGGCTTTCTGTTTTCTGTTGACCTTGGACGATTAGGGGTTCTTTGCTCAGTTTTGACCCCTGCCTTGGCGGCATCCCTTGGGGCTTCATCACTTAAGCGCATCGTTAATGCAATACGCTTACGCTTTTCGTCTACCTCTAGCACTTTGACTTTCACAACCTGCCCCGCTTTAACTACGCTATGCGGATCTTTTACGAAAGTATTGGATAAAGCAGAAATGTGAACTAAGCCATCTTGGTGAACGCCAATATCTACAAAGGCCCCAAAGGCGGCAACGTTAGTGACAACACCCTCTAGAATCATATCGACCTTGAGATCGCTGATCTTCTCGACCCCATCTTTAAAGGTAGCAGTGGTAAATTCTGGGCGTGGGTCACGACCTGGCTTTTCTAACTCCTTAATGATGTCAGTCACTGTTGGTAGACCAAACTGGCTATCAGCATATTTTTCTGGGGAGAGTGACTTCAGTAAGCTGGCATCACCAATCACTTCTTTCACCCCTTTCTTAATATCTTTCAAAATCTTTTCTACCAAAGGATAGGATTCAGGATGCACTGCCGAAGCATCCAATGGATCATCACCATTCATGATGCGCAAGAAGCCGGCAGCTTGCTCATACGTTTTATCGCCGAGACGAGGAACGCTCTTGAGATCTGCTCTCGATTTAAATGCACCCTTGCTATCTCGATAGGCCACAATACCCTCGGCTACGGTAGAGCTGAGCCCTGAAACCCTTGCCAACAAGGGTGCTGAGGCTGTGTTCACATCAACCCCGACAGCATTCACGCAATCCTCCACTACTGCGACCAATGATTTAGCCAACTGGGTTTGCATGACATCGTGCTGGTATTGACCTACGCCAATTGATTTAGGATCAATCTTCACCAACTCAGCCAAGGGATCTTGCAGGCGACGTGCAATCGATACTGCGCCACGAAGCGATACATCCATACCCGGCAATTCCTTTGAAGCATATTCAGAAGCAGAGTAAACCGATGCGCCCGCCTCAGAGACCACAATCTTGGTGAGCTTTAGCTCCGGCTTGGCTTTAATGAGTTCTTGCGCCAACTTATCAGTCTCGCGAGATGCAGTGCCATTACCAATCGAGATTAAGGTAGCGTTGTGCTTCTCGGCTAACTTAGCCAAGGTAAATAACGAACCCGCCCAATCATTTTTGGGTTGGTGTGGGTAAATAACTTCGGTATCTACCACCTTGCCAGTAGCATCCACTACTGCCACCTTTACACCCGTACGCATACCTGGATCAAGGCCAATGGTGACTCTAGGGCCAGCAGGCGCTGCTAGCAGCAGATCTTTGAGATTGCGCGCAAATACATTAATTGCTTCAGTTTCAGAACGCTCACGTAACGCTGTCATCAGTTCTGACTCTAAATGGAGCGAGCACTTAATGCGCCAAGTCCAGCGAACCGTATCTGCCAACCAAGCATCGGCAGGCCGCCCTTCATTCTTGATCTTGAAATGATTGGCAATCCGGTTTTCACAAGGATTGTGTGGCGAATCCCATTTAGG
>CANBSM010000172.1 GCA_947372155.1 Burkholderiaceae bacterium | reverse complement strand
CGAGTAGGTCTGTTGGTAAACCAGCGGGCACTAAGCCCCCAGTTCGCAGTACTAAAGCGCGCCGTAAATAAAGATTGATTAGAAAAATAAGATGAAACAAATATTAGTAGGTTTTCATGCGGTACAAGCGCGTTTAAGAGTGGATCCAGGTAGCTTGAAGTCTGTGTACTTTGATTCAGGTCGTCGAGATAGACGTATGGGGGATTTTTTAAAGCAAGCAGAAGAGATTTTAGGTGAACGTTTACACGCCGCTGACGCTGAGCGCCTACATAAGCTGACAGGCCATGATCGCCACCAAGGTGTTGTTGCCTTGGCTGAAAAAATGACTGTGGCACGCACCGTCACTGAAGTGGTTGAAGATGCTGAAAGTGCTCAGAAAAAACCATTATTTCTGGTTTTAGATGGCATTACTGATCCCCATAACTTTGGCGCTTGTCTGCGTGTAGCTGATGGCGCTGGCGTAGATGCCGTAGTGGTTCCTAAAGATCGCTCAGCATCCATCAATGCCACAGTAAGTAAGGTATCTAGTGGTGCATCAGAAGTGATACCAGTCATTACGGTTACCAACCTCGTTCGTAGTATGAAAGAGATGCAGGAGGCGGGTGTTTGGTTGATCGGTACCGATGACGAGGCCACCAAATCAATCTATGACCTCGATCTCACGGGCCCGATTGCGATTGTGATGGGGGCTGAAGGTGAGGGTATGCGCCGTCTGACAAAAGAAACCTGTGATGAGTTGGTACGCATTCCTATGCAAGGGGCTGTCTCAAGTTTAAATGTATCCGTTGCAAGTGGCGTATGCTTGTATGAGGCATTACGACAGCGCCTAGCCAAAACAAACGACAAAGCTGCCAAGTAAAACAAGGGGCTTCATATGAAATGCAATATCGGACATACTGATCGCGTTCTACGAATGACTGTTGGCGTCACGCTGATGGGCTTAGCTGGCTTTGGTATTACTGGCCCTTGGGCTTGGATTGGTGTCATTCCCCTCATCACGGGAATGATTGGCAATTGCCCTGCTTATTCAATACTAGGCATTAATACCGCCAAGAAGTAATTACTTAGCTAGTAGCGCTTCCAACTTCTCAGTATCTACGCAGAAGTTCCGAATCCCTTCAGCCAGTTTCTCGGTAGCCATTGCATCATTGTTGAGCTGCAGGCGGAAACTGGATTCATCAAGCTTTAAGGGTGTTATACCTTCTGTCTGTAGCGCGGCTTGGGCATTAGCGGGAATGAGCTTTATCTCGACTGATGCATTGCTGCTTTGAAGTTCAGCCAATAGTTCTGGGCTAATAGTCAAAAGATCGCACCCAGCTAGCTCTAGTATCTGACTGGTATTTCTGAAGCTAGCCCCCATGATTTCAGTAGGGATACCAAAGTGCTTGTAATAGTGAAAAATTCTCTTAACGGAAGTCACGCCAGGATCATTCGCTCCACCATTTGCGCTATCACTCCAGTTGGTACCTAACTTGGCTTTATTCCAATCGGTAATACGACCCACAAATGGAGAAATAAGTTTCGCATTGGCGGCTCCACATGCAGCAGCTTGTATGAGGGAGAAAAGTAATGTCATATTGCAATGAATGCCTTGCGCCTCTAATTCCTTGGCAGCAGCAATACCTTCCCATGTGCCAGCTAATTTAATCAAAATGCGTTTGCGATCGATGCCATGAGACTCATAAAGGGCAATTAAATGCTTGGCTTTAGCAACTGTTCCTTTTGTATCGAAGGAAAGTCTGGCATCTACCTCAGTAGAAACGCGACCCGGCACAATTTTCAAAATCTCTAAGCCAAATGCAACCAAGATGTAATCGACTAAGTCGGTTGGGTTCATGCCTGGATGAGCTGCTTTGACTGACTGCACTAAATCCTGGTAATTGCTTTGCTGCGCAGCCTTCAGGATCAGCGAAGGGTTGGTAGTCGCATCTTGGGGCTGAAAAGCCTGCATGCGCTCAAAATCGCCTGTATCAGCCACAACCGTGGTGAGTTTCTTGAGTTGTTCAAGTTGGCTTAGTGAAGAAGGGGTGCTATTCATGGGCTTACTCGCTGCTCTAGGGTGGTTTTCTGATAGATATCATATGATAGATGGATTAATTACTCAGTTCCAGTAAAGGCATTTGATAGCTATATGACTCAAGATCAACTAAAGCAAATGGTAGGCGAGGCGGCTAGAGACGAAGTGCTTAAGCTTCCTGCAGGACAGGTCTTGGGCGTAGGAACAGGCTCGACCGCAAACTGTTTTATTGATGCGCTAGCCCCACACAAGGATCATTTTGCAGGTACGGTATCAAGCTCTAATGCCACCACTGAGCGCTTACTTAAGCATGGCTTTAAGGTTCTTGATCCAAATGATGTGCAAGGTCTGCCTGCTTATGTGGATGGTGCAGATGAAATCGATCCTTTGGGGCATATGATTAAGGGCGGCGGCGGAGCGCTTACCAGAGAAAAAATTATTGCCTCCATGGCAAAGCAATTCATTTGCATTTGCGATTCATCAAAACAAGTGCCAGTGCTAGGCAACTTTGCGTTGCCAGTAGAAATCATTCCCCTGGCTAAAGGCGTAGTTAGCAGAGAGCTGGAGCAGTTTGGTGGCAAGGTGACTTTACGCTTAGCTAAGAGCACCCGAGCCGATCTCAATCAAACTCCAAGTGAGCCTTTTGTGACTGACAACGGTGGCTGGATCTTGGATGTCGCAGGTCTGAAGATTGCCAATCCCATTCAGATGGAAGCGCAAATCAATCAAATTGCCGGTGTGATTACCGTTGGCCTGTTTGCTAAAGAAAAAGCCAATATTTTGTTGGTCAGCAACGCTGCTGGCGTGGAAAGAATACTGTTGTAGATATTAAAAAACCCGACGGGGTATGCCCATCGGGTTTGTCTGCCATGGTATGCATGGCGCAGATAATCGGAAGGTAATTAGTTCCGACATCTATGAGTGCACAGATGCACTCATCTTTAGTGGCTTTCGCCAATGTGAGTGGGACACTAATTCTGTCTCACCACAACTTCATCCTACGCTTATCGTTGGCAGTGTCAACAGCAATTCAAAATATATTTTCAATCAGTTATTTGCTGCAACACGGCAACCGATATTTGCTTACTCTGCAGGCGGTACGTAACCCTGGGCCATATCAGCACCACCCTCAAAGAAGTACTTTTCTACTTGCTTTAAAAGGTACTGACGTGCGCGTGGGTCTGCCATATTGAGGCGGTTTTCATTAATCAGCATCGTTTGGTGTTTCAACCAAGCGGCCCAAGCCTCCTTGGAAACTTGATTCCAAACCTTTTTGCCGAGCTCTCCTGGCAGGGGAGCGAAATCCATTCCTTCAGCCTCTTTGTTGAGTTTGATGCATTGAACCATGCGTGCCATCTGTAATGCCTTTCTAGTATTTCTTTTTTATAGATCTTTAGTTAAAACCATGGACTTACGGTCCCAGTTGTAAATTTGTTTTCTTTCTTCTGGCAGATCATCTACTGATGCCCGTTTAAAGCC
>CANBSM010000171.1 GCA_947372155.1 Burkholderiaceae bacterium | reverse complement strand
GGAATTTGATCGGGCACAGCTTTAGCGCGTGAATAGACTAATGTGCGCTGCTCTTTTGAAAATGGGGTTTCGTCATTGTCGCCTTCGATAAAGTACTGGCGAATTTCAGGTCGAATAAATTCGAGCATGAAACGCAAATGACCAATAACAGGGTAGTTGCGAAGAATGGCTACCTTAGTTTGGGAGACGTCATACATGCCCACGAATGATAAAAAGCCAAATAGCAGGAAAAAATTCCAAGCCTGTGGATGTAATTGCAAAGAGGCAAAGCTGACAATAGCTCCGAAGATACAAAGGCAGAATGGAATATATCGAATGGGTAGGTATTTATTGGGTGACATGGCCATAATGAGCTTAAATGTGGATGGTCTGAGTATACGAATTTAATACTAATACAAACAATTTGACTTAAATCAACCCCAATAGCCCTTTAGTAATGATTTTCCAGTAATTACCAAGCATTGCAGGAGTATTCTCAAAGAGTAGTTAATACTAATCATAGGAAGAATATGTCACTAAACCATGCAGTAATTTGGATTGACCACAAAGAAGCTCACGTAATGTTCTTGAGTGAAGGGGCTAGCGAAGCTGAAGTGATTCGCAGTAAAAGTACCCACACCCATCTGCATCACAAAGCCAATGAAGTTGGTAGTGGAAAAGTCGCTTTAGATTCCAAATATTTACATTCAGTTATCAATGCCGTGAACGAGTCCAAAGAAATTTTGATTCTTGGTCCAGGTTCTGCAAAATTAGAACTCATCAAGCACGCGCACAAGCATGATGCCAATATCGCAGAAAAAATTGTTGGCGTAGAAACCGTTGATCATCCTACCGATAAAGAAATTCTTGCCTATGCACGCAAGTTTTTCTATAAAGTAGATCAAATGCTATAAATCTTGACTTCATAGGACGACACAAATGACTAAAGAAGTAAACAAAGAACCTTTAGGACCAGATGGTCTCCCGGGACATGATTATTTTCTAGATGCAGTAAATCATATTGATGCAGCTGTAGCAAACAATACGATTGCCGCTGGTGCTGCCAAAGGCTTGGTATTTAGCTTGGTTGAAACCTTAGGCGCTATGGTGGGCGATCCAGATCTACCGAATCATCTGAAGTCCGGCTATATGGGCGCTTTAGATCTTGCGGTTGAGTTAGAGGCGAAGCTTTCTAAATAAACTAGCTATCAAGAGCATCTAGAGTAAGGGCAGCTTCGGTTGCCCTTATGCATTTAAAATGACGATCAATCGCCATTTAATCGAAGTTCATGACCAATACTCCAAAGAAACGCCTAGCAGTCGCCCCCATGATGGAGTGGACTGATCGCCATTGCCGTTCTTTTCATCGCTCGCTCACTAAAGAGGCTGTTCTTTATACAGAGATGGTTACTTCTGGTGCCTTAATGCATGGAGATGTCCCGCGTCATCTAGATTATTCGCAAGAACAGCACCCCGTCGTTTTGCAATTGGGTGGTTCAGAGCCCAGCGACTTAGCAAAGTCTGCCGAACTAGCGCAGCAGTGGGGCTACGATGAGATTGATTTGAACTGTGGCTGTCCCTCTGAACGTGTGCAGCGTGGCGCCTTTGGTGCCTGTTTAATGGCTGAGCCTAGTTTAGTTGCAGACTGTGTGCGCTCTATGAAGAGTGCAGTCGATATCCCAATCTCGGTAAAGCATCGCTTGGGTTTGGATTCAATGGATGCTGCTAATTCTGAAGCTGATTACCAATTTGCGCTGAACTTTATTCTTGCTGTTGCTGATGCAGGCGCTAGTCAGGTAACCATCCATGCGCGTAATGCAGTACTCAAAGGTTTGTCACCCAAAGAGAATCGAAGCAAACCACCATTGCGTTATGAGGTAGCCGCCAAGCTGAGATTGGATGCACAAAAGCAATTTCCGAATCTCAAAGTATTGCTCAATGGCGGTTTAGAAACTAACGAGCAGATTGCGGGTCACTGGAATGACTTTGATGGTTTTATGGTGGGTAGGGCCGCTTATCATTTCCCGGCGTTGCTCTTGGGTTGGGATGACATGATCAACACGGACGGTGATGCAGCCGGTTATCTATTTAGTGAAACCGAGTGGCATCGCATTCAGATTGCCTTAGTCAAGCAAGTTCAAGCTTGGTTTGATGAGTGCCAAGCCAAAGGCAAACCTTTTTATATCGGCGTATTTACTAGGCATATCCTCGGCTTAGCACATGGCCGGGCAGGATCACGGTATTGGCGTCAACGCCTCTCAGATCATCATGCTTTGGCCAAAGTTCAGAGCAAAGCCGCCATCTTGGATTTCTTTATCGATGCGAGCCTATGCCTTGGGGATTGGGCTGCTTTTGAGTTCGAAAGCCCCTAGGAACAGGCCTTGTAGGGGTGTTTTTGACAGGTTTTTGAGCAAAAAGCTATAATCAAGGTCTTCAGTGGCGGACGTAGCTCAGTTGGTAGAGTCCCAGATTGTGATTCTGGTTGTCGCGGGTTCGAGCCCCGTCGTTCGCCCCACAGTATTAAAACAAAAAGCCCCTAAATTGGGGCTTTTTGTTTTTTGGTCATGAGTACTTATTTCTTATTGCGAGCTGATCTTGCAGACTCGGCAGCAAGATTAGACATCTTCACGGCTTCAGCGGCTGCTATCGCGGCTCGTTTAGTCGCCTCGGCAGCTTCGGCAGAAGCCAATATAGATGACTCTTCAGCCTGATGAGCAACTGCGGCAGCGGCAGCAGCTGCGGCTGCAGAGGCAGCGGCAGCTGCCTCAATGGCGGCCTCAGCAGAGGCGGCAGCAGCATCAGCAGCAGCTTCGGCTGCGTCTACTATTGCCTCGGATGCGGCTAACTTAGCGGCAGTGGCGCAATTCTTCGCGGAGAGAGAAGCCTTTTCGGCAGATACAGCTGCTCTTTTAGCCGCCTCTAATGCACTAGAGGTCAGCTCCTTTAAAGTCCCCAAGGCCTCGGCATAGCGGGCGTTTACCGTAATGTAGCCCTGCCTTAGATTGCTGACCTCTGTCTCAAGGCTAATCAGCTTTGAGTAAATTTTCTCTATATCGTCTTTCATGGATCCTTAATGATGAAATTTCACTTTTATAGTCCGCTTATTTATGATTAATAGCAAGGTTTTTATAGGTTTTAGATCCATAATTAAGATATGAAAACAAAGCCATTAGGTGCGCCATTAACAACTACCCAAAAGGCTATTCAAGAAGAGTTGGAGAAGCGAGGGTGGGCCTTATCCGCACTCTCTGAAGCAGCCGCTGCATTGGCACGTGCTAATTCAACTGAACTACTAATTCAAGAGGTATGTGAAGCAATTGCATCCCAAGGTCCATACGTTCTTGCTTGGGTTGGTAGGGCGGAAGATGATGCTTTTAAAACCGTGAAAGTGGTTGGTGCAGCTGGAGCAGCTGCGGGATATATTAAAAATATTGTGGTGAGCTGGTCTGAAGCTGAGCAAACAGGACGCGGTCCTGCAGGCAGCTCCATTCGAAACAATAAAACAAGCGTAGTTGTAGATGGGGAAATTGATTCAGGATTTATGGCTTGGCGAGAACGAGCCAGAGAGTTTGGTATTCGGTCTGCAATTGGCTGCCCAATTCCGGATGGTTTTACTGGAAAGCCATTTGGCGTTTTACTTGTCTATTCAAAAATTCCAAATACATTTGGCGCTTCTGAGGTGCAATTGTTTGAGAGCCTAGCAAAAGAAATTGGCTTTGGATTGCGATCTATTGAGCGTCAGCATAAGCTGGACGATCAAATTCATGAAAAAGAATTAACACAAGAGCGCTTATCAACAGCCTTGCGATCAACCATTGAGGCCATGTCTAAGACCATGGAGTGGCGAGATCCTTATACAGCCGGCCATCAAAAGAGGGTGGCTAGTATTTCGATGGCGATTGGTCGCCAATTGGGTTGGAGTAATGAGCGTATTCAGTCTATCTATATGGCTGCAATGGTCCACGACATTGGCAAGATGGCAGTGCCATCCGAAATTTTGACAAAGCCATCGCGATTAACTGATCTCGAGATGCAAATGGTCCAAGGTCACGTCGAGGCTGGCTATCAAATTCTCAAAGATATTCCTTTCCCATGGCCGATTGCTGAGATGGTGCATCAACATCACGAGCGCTTAGATGGCAGCGGTTATCCGAACGGGTTAAAGGGGGATGAGATTTGCGAAGAGGCTAGGGTGTTGGCGGTGGCGGACACCATTGAAGCGATGGCAACGCATAGACCTTATCGTCCAGCAAAAGGTTTGGCTGCTGCTTTGGATGAAATTCGAATAGAGGCTGGCACAAAGTTAGATGCAAAAGTGGTTGATGCTGCTTTCAAGCTTCTTGCTGATGAAAATGAGTTGCAAAAAATTATTGATACACAATAGGTATGGGAGCTAAGTTTTTTTCAATCAGCTTTTATGTGATGGCGGTGGTGGCGCAGGTAGGTGTTACCGCATACGCTCTCAACTTATTTTTTCGATCCAAACAGTATCGCCT
>CANBSM010000170.1 GCA_947372155.1 Burkholderiaceae bacterium | reverse complement strand
CAAACCCAGAATGATGAAGATTTTGACTATGGGTGCGAGTGCGCAATGACCTTGCTCAACGAGCCAACCGAGGATCGTCTAAATGACTTAATTGATGAGCTAGATGAAGACGGGATGATCTCCACCGAAGTAGTCTATGGCTTGCTAGCCACCATCCTCATGAGCATGAATGAAGAAGAACACGAAGGTGAAGAGCACTAATTAGTCGCGCTTTACTTGGGAAGCAAAGGCATCCATTGCTTTTGCCAACTGAATATCTAATGTAGTTAAGGTAGTAGCTGAATGGGTAGTGAGCTTAACTGAAACTTTATTCCAAGAATTGGACCAATCAGGATGGTGATCTATTTTTTCAGCGTACCGTGCGCACAGCGTCATAAAGTCAAAAGCTTGCTGAAAGTCTACAAAAACAAACTCGCGTGCTATTGCCTTGCCCTCAAGCTCTAAAGACCATAAGGGAATTTCTTTTTCTAAATCAAAACCATCAACTATCAAGATAGATTGCCTTTAAGTGGAAACGCTTTGGGAGAGTTGCTTTAAATCTTCTGGATAGAGCCAGCGCCATTCTCCCTCCGCCAAGTTTGTAGGCATTTGGTATGCGCCAATTTCAGTGCGGTGTAATTTGGCAACATGATTGCCAACTGCCGCCATCATGCGCTTTACCTGATGGTAGCGTCCTTCAACAATTGTCATCGCTAACACATGATCAGAAATTTGCTTGCATGCTGTGGCATAGCAAGGTTTTGGATCATCATCGAGCACAACGCCACTCATTAAATGATCGATTTGTTTTTGTGTAATGGGCTCAGGTGTAGTGATTTCATAAACCTTGCCAATGTTTTTCTTCGGAGTCGTCATCTTATGAATAAACTGACCATCATCCGATATTAAGAGTAAGCCAGTAGTGTCGTAGTCTAGGCGGCCCACACATTGCAACCCTCTCTCGACAAAGGGGCTGGGTAACAAACTATAAACACTAGGATGATGCGTCGTTTTATGTGAGCATTCGTAATTTGCCGGCTTATTAAAAGCAAGGTAAGCCTTCTCGTGATACTCCCAGTCTTTGCCTTCTATATTGAGGATCAGGCTTTCAGTAGCAACTCTCTCCTCTGGATCTTCAGCCAGCACACCATTCACCTTTACCAGTTCGGCATACACTAAATCACCGCAATAGCGACGGGTGCCAAAGCCTTGGCTAAAAAGAATTTTTTCGAGGGAGATGGGTTTTGCCATATGTTGCAGAGCATACTACAGAGCAAGCCCACCTTGAGTGAGTCAGTCCTATGCCGCAATTCATTATCATTAGAATACTCACTACTAAATAGCTCTATCACCATGCTCTCCACCCCAACATCACGCTCTCTTATACATACCCGAGAAATTACTTTTCAGGGCTACATAAGAGAAGATGGCTTGTGGGATATCGAAGGCCATTTAAAGGACTTCAAGACAAATCCTTTTCAGACGAGCGCAAAGACTTGGCAACCAGGCGAGGCCTTTCATGACATGTGGGTGCGTATCACGCTAGACCGCGACTTTGTCATCAAAGACATTGAGGCGGCAATGGATGGACACCCCCATGCAGAATGTACGGCAGCGCTTCCACCAATGGATGCTTTAATTGGGTCGCGACTAGGGAAGGGCTGGCGCAAGACGATTGACACCCACCTTGGCGGGATTAAAGGCTGCACGCATTTGCGCGAGCTTCTCTCCAGCCTTGCTACTGCCGCCTATCAATCCATTCCAGGAGCATTCTTCGATCCAGCTGGTGATAAGCCACCACTTTACTTGGGTACATGCAAATCTTGGGACTTTGATGGTCCTGTAGTGATGCGCGTGTATCCCAAGTTTTATCAGTGGAATAAAACTAAAACTTAAAACTCGCCACGATGCACATTGAATGCATTGAAAGCTTGCTGAACGGGCATCACCTCTAAGACATTGATATTCATATGACTCGGTAAAGTGGCTGACCAATAAATTGCTTCAGCAACATCGTCAGCACTCAAGGCCTGAACACCGGTATATACCTTCCCCGCTTTGTCATCATCACCCTTAAAGCGAACATTGGAGAATTCTGTACCAGCACACATACCGGGCTCTATACAAGTTACTCGTACTGGAGTGCCAATCAGATCGGCGCGTAAATTTAAACTAAATTGCTTAACAAATGCTTTGGTGCCCCCATACACATTGCCGCCTGGGTAAGGATAGTTTGCAGCAACAGAGCCTAAATTAATTATATGGCCACACTTACGATCGACCATACCGGGCAAGAAGGCGCGACTCATATGCACAAGTCCCTTAATATTGGTATCAATCATTTGATCCCAATCACTCAAAAATGCTTTATGAGCTGGCTCTAAGCCCAAAGCAAGCCCAGCATTGTTTACCAAAACAGTTATCTTTGAAAATTCTGCTGGCAGCGCACTTGCCAAAGAGTCAACCTGAGCGCTATCGCAAACATCCACAACCATGGTGAGAAGTTTTTTCTGCTGCTCAGCAGGCAAGGAACTTTTTAGCGCCTCTAAACGCTCAGCTCTTCTACCAACAGCTGCAACCTTATGCCCATGAGCTAAAAATCGTCGGGCAGTTGCCTCTCCAAATCCTGCGGTAGCGCCAGTAACTAATACGGTATGTTCCATGCTTCCTCTTCAAATCTTAAGTAAATAGTGGTTTGTAATTTAATATTAATGCCTATATGGGATTCCTGCGCGCGCTGACCTTGTCCTTCTTTTGCATTCCTACTAGTTTGGTGTGTACCGCCGAGCAATATTCTCCCGTGTCTATTTTAGGGCTCATTAATACCTCCCAAGAGAGATCTCAAGATCACATACTGAAATTCTGGGGCTACCATGACTACCAGGGATCTCAGAATTATCTCGATACCCTCAAGTTGCGTTACTACAACCCACTTAATATGGGAGACTGGCACGGCACTATGCGACTCGATACCGCCTACACCGCAAGCTATGGACCCCAAAAATCGGCACAAGGCACAGACGGCTTTTCACCTAATAATGCCATGCTCACTATTTGGGGTGGTCAAGTAGGCTGGCTGGGTAATATTGGAGCTCGGGTATACGCCCCACTAAGCAATTCAGGCCAGTGGTTAGCCGGCCCTCAAGTGAGCACTTCTTTTAAACCCGCTGGTAGTGAGAAAAATATCCTTTCAGATACTTCACCGCTAGCCAGGTATATGTTTGGTTTCAATCCAAAGGCGCCTGCTGGCACCAGCTTACCTCCTATTACAAGTCAGCTTGAGCTTTATCCAACTATCGGCTTGAACTTAAGTCCCAGCACCTAGATTCGCTTTTGGGATGAGAACGGCGCGGTCTTTAACGCCGCGGGTGGAGGCTGGTTTGTGCCGATTGATGCGATGGTGACCCAACGAATCAATAAAAATCTTTTGGTAGCGATTGGCGGTGCGAAACAAGTTGTTCAAACCTACCAACTCTATAACTGGTCTGTGTATGGAAAAATTGTGCTGAGCTTTTAAAATAAGTGATAAAAAAACATTAGGCAAGATCAACCAACATTTGATTATCCAGTTTTGCTGCACCCGACTTGATCAAGGCTTTAGGCAACCACTGCGTAAATTCATCCATACTCATGTTGAGCAGTTTTGCTGCACTAATTAATGCAGGTGTATTCGCAATCCATTCATTCACATGTGCAATGTCACGGCTGCGCCATTCTAAGAGGCGGTATTTCAACAATACTTTAGCGCCATGTCGGGCATTCCGATCTGGATCAGAGGCCAAATAATCTAATCTCGATCTTGCTGTAGCAAG
>CANBSM010000169.1 GCA_947372155.1 Burkholderiaceae bacterium | reverse complement strand
AATTGAGTCTGGTAGTCAACCTGAACCGTCCGAGCTCTAGATTGATCAATGGCAGCATCGACAATTTCTAGGTAGCCAGCAACGCCCTCTCGATATCTGACCGTAGAAATCTTATAAGTTTTTTCTGCATACATTAAGCTATTTTCGACGTTCACTAAAGATTCTTCACGATTCTTTAATTGCACCAATACATCCTCTACCTCTTTAATAGCTACAAGCACAGTATTTTTATAGACAGCTGTGTTTTCAGCGTTCTTCGCGACTGCCTGATCAACAATTGCAGATCTTCTACCGCCATCAAAAATTGTTAAAAATGCTAGCGGTCCTATTGTCCAGAAAGCATTAGGGGCGGCAAGAATATTAGCTTGATTTGCAGTTTGATAACCACCAAAGGCGGACAAAGATAGAACTGGGAAAAAAGCACTTCTTGCGACACCAATTTCTGCATTACTAGCTGCTACCCTTCTCTCGGCAGACGCAACATCGGGGCGACGCTCAAGCAAGGTCGAGGGAATAGATACAGCCACAGGAGCAAGCTTTAGATTATCAACACTCCCTCTTGGCAAGGAGAATGAGGAAGGAGACTCTCCCACCAGAACAGCAATCACATGCTCTAGTTGTGCGCGGCGGGTTTGTAGCGCCTTCTCTCGAATACGCCCGCTTTCAACCAAACCCTGCACCCTGTAAAAATCGACCCCAGGGTTAATGCCTTCTTTGTAACGCTTTTGCATTAAATCGGCTTGTTTTTGATACGTGCTTAAATCTTGCTGCAAAATATCCTGCTGAGATTCAACACCTCGCATCGCAATGTAACTGCTGACGAGGTCCGCCTGAATAATTAAACGTACCGACTCTAAATCCTCTTGACTAGCCTCCGCCAAGGCCGATGCCGAATCAATGCCGGACCGAACGCGACCCCATAAGTCGACCTCATAAGTTGCAAGGCCGCCAAAAAAATTATTGTCATAAATATTAGGCTGATTTGCCCCGCGTAGAGGCCTTCCCGCAGACTGTCTATTCTCCGTTGTGGCACCGGTCACTGCAATTTGTGGGTATAGCCCTGCGTTATTAACCGCTAAAAATGCACTTGCATTTTCATATCGAGCCACTGCAGCAGCAATTTGAAAGTTATTGGCCTCAGTTTTTGTAACCAATTGATCCAAAATCGGATCGCCAAAATTTTTCCACCAAGAACCTCTTTTCATCTGATCGGCAGGTTTAGCAACCACCCAATCCTGAGAAATCTCCTTAAAGTTACTTGGCATTTGCATTTCAGGGCGCTTGTAATCCGGAGCAAGAGAACATCCATAGCAAACGCTGAGCAGCCCAACCCCTAGGAAACGTCGAAATTTAATTGACATACTATTTCGCCTTATTTCCGTTCGACTCTTTTGCAAGCACTACTACCTCGCCAGCAATCAATGAATCCGGTGGATTATTGATGATCTTAGACTGATTCGTAATTGGACCAATCACCTCAACCTCTTGGCCAAAATCTCTGCCAATCACGACCTTGGTAAATACCGCCTTTTGATCTTTACCAACCTCTGCCAAGAATGCTCCGTTCTTACGAATAATTAAAGCCGAAGACGGTACCCGCGGAATATTCCGATCAGAAGGCAGATCAATATTGACTTGGGCAAACTCGCCAGCAGTTAAGACGTGTTCTTGATTATCCATTTCAATCTCTATGAGGACCGTTCCAGAATTTTCATTTACTGCGCCAGCCGAACGGACTACCTTCGCTTCAAATACTTTTTCCGGAAACTCAGGAACACGAATTCTTGCCGAAATACCAGGCTGAATATCGTTCATAAATACCTGTGGAATATTTACAAACAGTCGTAACTTATCAATATTGGCAACATTAAATAGTGGCTTACCTGCACCAGCGGTTACTAAAGCACCCACATCAATATTGCGTTCGGTAACCTGCCCAGCAAACGGCGCTGGAATATTTTTATAGTCTGAGAAGATCTCAGCCTTCTGTAAATTTGCCTCAGCAATTTGACGCAAAGATTTTCTAGTCTCATATTCAGTAGTCTTTTGATCCAACTCTTGCTTTGAGACAGCATCTTCTGCAAAAAGATTCTTCCATCTTGTTAAGGAGATCTTAGCTAGAGCCTCATTACTCTTTGCAGCAATCAAATCAGATTTTGCTTGCTGTAGTTGCTGATCTACTTCTGGAGCCTCAATTCTTCCTAAAATCTCACCTTTTTTAACCTCGGCACCGATATCCTTATCCCATTTCTTCATATAACCATTTACACGAGAATAGATTGGTGCATTTAAGTAGGCTTCGAGGCGACCCGGAAAGGAGATTGAATTTTCAGCACCGCCAACTACTGGCATAACAACGGTAACTATCCTTTGCGCATTTTCTTCAGAGCGAAATTTAGCGGAAATAAACCCATAAATTCGAAATCCAAAATTGAGAATGACGATCACGAGCACCACTTGGACTATACGCTTTTGATTTTTTTCGAGTCCCTGATATTTTCGATAAAGCGTAATTAAAAATTCTTTTGCTATAGCTACATACTTCTTCACCAATGGAAGGACATTTTTTAAAGAATCTTTATTGAATTTAATTGTTTTCATGCTTTTTCTGATCCATAGTTTTTATGTACAAGGCTAAACACAACCGGTACAAAAATAAGAGTTGCGAACGTTGCAAAAATGAGCCCCCCTACAACGGCTCTGCCAAGAGGGGCATTCTGCTCGCCGCCCTCACCAAGACCTAATGCCATCGGGGCCATACCAATCACCATTGCCAATGCAGTCATCATCACGGGCCTGAACCTTGAAAAACCAGCCTCCAAGGCCGCCTTAATCGGATCTTTATCGATTGGCAAACGTTCGCGGGCAAAACTAACCACCAAAATACTATTTGCTGTAGCAACCCCCATACACATAATCACCCCCGTAAGGGCTGGTACCGATAAGTTTGTAAAAGTCAAAAATAATATCCAAATAATTCCGGCTATGGCTGCTGGCAATGCAGTAATAATGACGAATGGGTCTAGCCAGGATTGGAAATTCACCACCAGTATTAAGTAAATTAATACGATAGATCCTATCAAGCCTAAACCTAGACCAGTGAAAGCAGAGTTCATTGTAGAAACTTGCCCTCTCAATTCTACGGTTGTGCCTTTAGGGATATTTTTGGTTTCTTCCTCAATAATGCGATTGATATCAGATGCCACCGCCCCAAGATCGCGACCCTGAGTGTCGGCGTAAATATCAAATGAAGGCTTAATACTGTCATGCGTCACAACTGCATCTGCAAAATTTCTTCTTAGGGATGAGATTCCACCAAGGATTGTTCCTGTTGAAGCATTCGAGCCGGCTACCGGAATATTCAAAAGGTCTGAAATACTAGAAACTTGTATTTGCGGCGTTTGAACAACTACCGGATAAGAAATACCATTGGATGGATTTAGCCAAAATGCAGGGGCTACCTGGCCACTACCTGCCAATGTAGTCACCATGTTATTAGTAATATCCCTTTGCGTTATGCCAATCTTCGCAGCCTGCACACGATCTACATCGACATTAATCTGAGGATAATTCGTTGCCTGCTGAATTCGCACGTCCGCAATCCCTGGGATTTTTTTAACGCGCTCTAGTAATTTTGCTGTAAAGGCAAAGTTTTCATCCCGCTTAGTCCCCTTCACGATAATATCGATAGGAGCAGGCGCACCAAAATTCAGAATCTGACTCACAATATCGGCAGGCAAAAATGCAAAACTAGTTGACGGGAATTTCTTAGGCAGCTCTTCACGTAACTTCTTTACAAATTCATCAGTTGGTGAGTGCCCCTTAACTAGAGAAACCAAAATATCACCATCTTGTGGACCAATGGTACCCGTACTGCTATATGCCATATTAATTCCGCTGACAGATAGCCCAATATTGTCAACAATACTTTCAATTTGGTCTTGGGGCACCAAGCGACGAATCTCGGCCTCAATATCGTTAAATTGACGCGCGGTTTCTTCAAGACGAGTGCCGACTGGCACTCGAACGTGCATCTTAATTTGACCACCATCAACTGCTGGAAAAAATTCTCGCCCAAAAGAGAAGATTAAAAGATATGAGCCTAATACGCCGACCATAAATATCATAATGAACTTTTTTTGATCCACTATGACTAATTTCAAAAATTCAAAATATCTGCTTCTGACAGAGTTAAATACGTTTTCAAATTGATATTGAAATTTAGCCAGCCTACCCTTGATCCTGACTACTCGATTGGTATGATTAATATCCATCACCCAGCGCAAATGTCCAGATGCATGCTCATCATGACCATGAATTTCTTTTAAAATGAAATTTGCAAAAGTAGGCACAAAAGTGCGTGATAGGATAAAAGATCCAATCATTGCAAACATCACAGCCTTAGCCATCGGCACAAATAAAAACTTAGAGACACCCTCTAAAAAGAACATAGGCACAAATACAATACAAATACATAGTAGCGCTATAAATGCCGGCCCTACAATCTGTGCTGCGCCATCCAGGATTGCATCTTGAATCGACTTTCCCTGCTCTAAGTGCCAGTTAATATTCTCAATCGTAACGGTGGCATCATCAACCAGAATACCCACTGCCAAGGCAAGACCCCCCAAGGTCATAATATTTAGGGTTTCACCGGTAATGTTTAACATCAATACCGCAAACAAGATTGCAAGCGGGAT
>CANBSM010000168.1 GCA_947372155.1 Burkholderiaceae bacterium | reverse complement strand
GGCGCTGTCTTTGGGGGCTTTAATGGCTATCCCCAAACCAATCATGGCGGCTGGTTTGCTGCTGCAGTTCCAGCCCTCACCTGGGAAGGTGACTGGGTAGGCGCAAACGTCTTTGTCATTCCAACGATTGAAAACCGAGTGCACGGCGCCATCTCGCTACAGCTCAAGTTCAAAGTATTTGATGAGGATTGGATGACAAAGAAGTAAACGCTACTGAAGTAAAAGTCACCAAGCTACAGAGTCATTTCTAGAGTCACTCTCGAACCAAAAGCAATAGATGTAAAAAACCACCGGGATTAATCGGTGGTTTTTTATTTTAGGACTGAGTCAATATTCACTTAGCCCCGATCTACAACCCAATCAACGGTCATTGTTAATTCGGGTTTGTGGATGGCACATATGATCCATTCCATGTACCTGAACTAGATTTACCTTTGTATGGGTATGGCGTAATTCCTTTTTGCTTGAGAATTGCATCAAACATCACGGAGTTAATGATCTGTGTATTTGTAGCTGGGTCACCCGTAAACGGAATGGATTCTTTAAAGTTTGTAGGATAAAAATCGCCATGCCAAACGCCAGTCACCTTTGTTCTAGAAGTAACTTTGGCAATAATTTGATACGGTGCGTTTTGGGATGCGTTATTACTACGAAGAATTGCTGGGGATGGAGTTATTAAGACGTCATTGCCTCCTAAGGTAATTACTTCAAAATTAGAGGACTCCACTTTTGAAAATTGATAGTTGCCACTACAGCCACTAGAATTTGAACCCCATTCAATGACACCCGTCTTAGAGGAAGGTTGATAACTCTTTACTCTAAATGGCGTATTGCAAGAGTCGCCAATTGACTGTTGGTTAAATGGCTTCATAGACCAGTTAATAAAATCCAACAATGTTCCAGTTGGGCTAGTACAACTCTGACTTACCTGATCATAGTCTTTGGTACAAAAACCGTTCCAAGTGCCATCGATATTAGTCCAGAGACTGAATAAGCCGTTATATTTACCGGGTAAATTTGCAATAGTGGTCGAAGTTAAGTCGTATGCTGAAGAGCCTGATGGAAAGGTAGCGGAACTACAGCTGCTGAGAACTGCCTGTCCGGATGAGCACATGCTAGGTATGAACTTAGTCATGAGTTGGCCGTCGAGCTTTTTCTCAGTAGCGCAGTATCTTTGACTGACCGTACCCGCATCATTTTTTGGGACAATCACGCAATTAGCTTCAAAACTAGGTTTTGCATTTTTGGAGCCAACACTACCAATGTCTGATGCCTGAACCCAATTTGTTCCATCAAATGTCATATCCTCACCATCCCTGTAGGGCATGTACCATTTGTTGTTATTCGCAAGAATTAATTCAATTTGCGGCGGAGCGCTATCAGTGCTTGCATCAAACTGGAGATATCCCACATTAAGGCCGCTATATCCCTTCCAGTAAGTTTGTTTTGGATTAGCCGAGCTCCACTGGGGGCCGTCATAACGAGCGCCTACGCTATTAATATAGTCGCCACTCTGAAGCTGAGGAGTCACAAATCCAGCCTTGAATAAATCTGCCATTGAAAGCACATCACCGGCACCAGATTTGGTGGCGATGACAATATTTTGAATTTGGCCACTGAGATTCACATTAGTAACTGCACTTGTTACTGCAGCCTTGATATCACTAGCACTAGAAGATGCAGCAGAAGTCACCTGCCCATCAGAAACCAACTGTTTCAAGACCTTTTCTTGCACTTGAACTACGGCCTGTTGAATAATTTGGCCATCAGTTAAATTTGCCTTGATATCGGCATTAGATTTGAGAGCATTAGTTACCTGCGCAATTGCAACAGTAGTAGCTTGAGCAACAGTAGCTAATTTAGTGTCGCCATTTTCTTTATAGTCATTTGCTACCAACTTTACTACTGGAATACCGGTTTTAGCAGAGACGTTGGTTAGAGCCTCGCCAATAGAAACGCGTGATTCACCACCACCTGCGGCAATAGTAGACACAACCATTGTGGAAAATGGAGTTACCGTTGCAGAAGCTGCGGCAGGGGCCATCAAGCTATAAGTATTGCCAGCACCAATAACGCCGGTATCCTTGTCAGATGCTGTAGCACCAACTTCAGCAATCACTTGTAAACCAGCAATGCTTCCAACATATGCAGGTAAGGACCAGGCACCATTTTCACCAGAGGTTGTTGTTGGCTCACCAGCATCACACACATTATTGCTATTTACGTCTAGACAAACCTTTGCACCAGTAATGTATCCGTCAATCACTTTTCCGGATAAAGTAGCTGGAGTGGCAGGTGTTGAAGTGGTTGAAGATCCCCCGCCTCCACCACCGCAGGCTGCTAGGCCACTGATAAATAAGCCTGTAATAGCGGTGCGCAAGAATGCAGAATGCTGAAGGGATTTCATGAGTTTCACCTGACAATTAATTATAAAATTTCAAACGGTATAAGAATACCATTTTTATCAATAAAATTCTTATAGATATTAATGCTAATTCCCATAAATGATGCAGTGCAACACGATCTTTACAAAATTTTAGTAAATTCTATCGCCGCCAATTTTTTCTGTATTTGTAGTTAAGGGCCCTTAAAGTAAGCAGCGGCAATAAACTCAGATGAAATTTCTCAATGCTCTTGATCAATAAAAAGATAATGGGGGGGTATTTTTCATGGTTAACTACTAGAGATGTGGCTATGATATTCATGCAATACTATATTTATATACTTATTTCGTTAATTGTAATTTTAAAAAATATGAGCTTATTTCTGAACAACCTAAGAGATCACATAAAACTATTCGAGCAACTGGTGTCGCTTGATATGCCAATTCTCGAGGCTTCACAGTTAATTACTACAGCTTTAAAAAACTCCAAGAAATTAATGATTTGCGGCAATGGTGGATCCGCTGCCGACAGTCAGCATATTGCAGCTGAATTTACAGGCCGCTTTGTAAAAGATAGGGCTCCGATTGCTGCGTTAGCACTTTCAACGGATACCTCTGCACTAACTTGCATCGGCAATGATTATTCCTTCAATGAAATCTTTAGTCGACAACTAAAGGCGCTAGGGCTTGAGGGAGACTGTCTACTCGCAATTTCTACATCGGGAAATTCGGAGAATGTAATGCAAGCCGTTAGAGCAGCCAACGAAATGGGTATTTCCACAATTGGCTTACTCGGACGGGATGGTGGTGAGCTGAAATCCCTATGCGACTTGTCTATTATTGTTCCAAGCGATATAACAGCGCGCATCCAAGAGGCTCATATTTTAATTGGGCATACGCTTTGTGGCTCAGTAGAGCTTGGCTTAAATTTAGTGTAACGCTCGCTATACTAATTACTGCCTATAAGGGATTAGCCAAGAAACCAGAATTGGCTTCTAGCCACTCAATATATTTACCTACCCCTTGCTCAACATTTAAGAAAGGTTCTGTATAACCTGCAGCCCTGAGCTTAGTGAGGTCCGCTTGAGTAAAGCACTGATATTTACCCCTAA
>CANBSM010000167.1 GCA_947372155.1 Burkholderiaceae bacterium | reverse complement strand
GCTCTGATGGCTCAATAACACCAATTTTTAGTGTTTGATCTCGGTTTTTTAGGCTTGCAGCCAGACCCAAGCCTGCCGCACCACCACCTGCAATTAACACGTCATATTCTGTATTTTGATGTTGATTACTCATCTTTGCGTACTTCCTTGGCCAATGGTTATAAAGGGATACTGCTTATATTACTTAAAGTTATATGTATATAATGATTAGTTATTATCATATTTTTACCAGCATTATTAAATAATTGCACCTAGAAATTTCACTTAGGCGAGATAGAGATGAACCCTGTTGTAAAAGGCTTTTTTGATAAAGATACCTGGACCGTGACTTATGTTGTTTATGAAAAACCAGGTACTGCTTGCATCATCATTGATTCGGTTTTGAGCTATGACCCAAAATCAGGGCGTACACATACCAAAATGGCGGACGAGGTTATTGAGTTCATTAAAAAGAACGACCTCAAGACGGAATGGATTTTAGAAACCCATGCACATGCTGACCACGTTACTGCCGCTCCATATTTGAAGTCTAAATTAGGGGGTAGGGTAGCAATAGGCGATCATATTTCAATAGTGCAAGGGGTATTCAAAGATATATTTAATTTGGAAAATTCATTTGCGATCGATGGATCACAATTTGACCATTTGCTAAAGGATGGTGAAGAGATTCATTTTGGCAACCTAAGCTTAAAGGCGTTATTTGTTCCGGGGCATACACCCGCATGTATGGCATATCAGGTTGGCGACGCTATTTTCGTTGGCGATACGATGTTTATGCCAGATGTTGGTACTGCTCGTTGCGATTTTCCTGGGGGAGATGCACACGTCTTGTATCAATCCATGAAAAAGATTTTGAGTTATCCCCCGCAGACACGTTTATTTATGTGTCATGACTATCCTCCTAATGGCCGCCCAGTTCAATTTGAAACTACCGTTGCGGAAGAAAAAAAATCCAACATTCATATGCATGACGGAATTTCTGAGGATCAGTTCATTGAAATGCGTACAAAACGTGATGTGACTTTGGAAATGCCAGTCCTTATTCTTCCAGCAATTCAAGTCAATATTCGGGCTGGTGAATTTCCTCCAAAAGAATCAAATGGTGTTTCCTATCTAAAGATCCCCATTAATGGTATCTAACTCCCCATTAGGAGCGCAGCCTTACTTATAGAGTTTTAGATGAATGGAAGCCTCGTTAAGGCAAATAGGTGTCAAATCAATCCTACTCATACATACGTATATACACATGTATGTATCTCTAATAATCAGTTAGTTTGATGTAGATCAAAAATCTTGCTAATTTTTTGTAAATTAACTTGACTTTGGCTGCGTATTCAATAATATATTAAATTATATATTATTATTTTATTAAATGAGAGAAGCCAAGATGGTTGAAAACACTAAGCTAGATAGGCCGGCGCCCTATATGAATCCCTTGTTAGCCGGAATTCTTCTGGGTATGGTTCTGCTAATCACCTTTGTGGTCACGGGTCATGGCCTTGGGGCTACAGGTTTTACTACACGCCTTACTGCCTGGATCGGTATGTATGTTGTTCCAGTAGCTACCAATTCAAATGATTACTTAGGTGGAATGGTAGAAGAGGGTAAGCCACTTAATGCCTGGATTACTTGGCAAGTGATTGGTGTCGCCATCGGCGCATTGCTATCGGCATTTTTAGCTAAAAGAATTCATATTCAATTAGATGGGAAAAAATTTCTAGGTGGCTCTAAGCGTCCAATGACTGCTTTAGTTGGCGGCATCTTGGCGGGCTTTGGAGCACGAGTAGCTGCAGGTTGTACTAGCGGTCTTGGTTTGTCTGGGGCAGCGGTACTGAGTTTGGCGGGATTTACCTTTTTGGGGACATTCTTCGCAGTAGGTTTAATAGCTAGTCGATTCTTGAAAGAGGAGAAATGAGATGAGTGAAATTCTATCGGGCCTTCTTTTAGGTGCAGGCTTTGGGTTTGTGTTGGAACGTGCTGGATTTGGTAACCCCAATAAATTAACTGGCCAGTTCCGTTTAACAGATTGGTCTGTATTTAAAGTGATGTTCACAGCCATTGTGTTTGCTGCAGTAGGCCTATTAATTCTAGAAAATGTTGGACTGGTAGATGCAGGTAGCTTATTTGTGCCGCCAGCATTTTTAGGTGCAGCAGCACTAGGTGGGGCTTTAGTCGGTGCTGGCTTTGCGATTGGCGGATATTGCCCAGGTACATCAGTAGTGGGCTTGATGTCTGGGCGTATTGATGCGGCTATATTCTTGCTCGGCTTAATGCTTGGCACAGTATTGTTTGCGGGCATTTATCCCAGTATTGAATTCTTAACCACCCTAGGTGAATACGCAAAAGCCGACGCATTACCAGAGGCCTTCAATATCTCAGGTTTATCAATCGATATTGGCATGGTCATTGCAGCAGTTGGTGTATTTGTATTGGGCTCTTGGATGGAAAGTAAATCCAAAGGCCCTGTGAGTTCACAAGTTTAATTATTTAAAAGGAAATATATGTCTAAGAAATCTACTGTAGCAGCATTAGCAATGGCCTTAGCTGGTTTAGCGGCAGCTCCGCTAGCACACTCTGCTGACGCACCGACAACACCAGCAGGCGCAGAGCAAAAGAATCCTTGTGGACCAAAAAAAGAGGCGGCTAACCCATGCGGTCCTGCAAAGAAAAAAGCAGCCAATCCATGCGGTCCAGCCAATCCTTGTGGCCCTAAAAAGCGTAAAGCTACAGAGTAATTGTAAAAATGCTAATTCAATCTAATCTTTGGTTGGCTGCTCAAGAGCTAGCAAGTATTCAAATGAAGTACGCGGAGTCTGGGCGTACTTTAAGTGAAGCTGCTTTATGCGGTGCCAAGGAATTTGTTGAATGGCAACATTACCCCACAAATGACTTGGTAGATGAAGTGAGTGGATATGAGTTTTATTACCATGCACATTCTGCTGATGAGATGCCCAATGGGGAGCATGGTCATTTTCATGTGATTAAGCGTGATACAAAGAGCTTTCATCACCTGATTGGGATTGCATTAAACCCAAAGGGGTTGCCAACCCGTCTGTTTACTACTAATCAGTGGGTGACAGGTGAAGAGATGGCAGATTCAACAATAGTGGTGAGGTCCATTCAGGGATTTGAAATGGTTACAAAAGGTCGCATGGCTCTAGTAACTAAGTGGATTAGCGCTTTAATCAAATTATTTACTACAGAGATTGAAGATTTGATTTTGGAGCGAGATCAAAAGATTGTGCAGCTAGTGGGTAAGCAGGGCAATCGAGGGCTTGTGCTGAATTCAAAAAAGCATCATGTATTGACCGAATGCAAAATTGATCTGATGGGACGTCTCTCAGACCATTTGTTAGTTGTAAATTAATAGGGGAGTAGAGATGAAAAAAATTCAATGGCTTTTAGCATTTGCCTTAACCGGCTTGGTGAGCCTAGTTCAGGCAATCACTTTGCCTGGTCCTGTAGTCAGTGCTGATTGGTTGTCCAATAATCTATCTGATGTTCAAGTAATTGAAGTGAGAACAGATTTGGCAAGTTATCTTAGGAACCCGGAATTTGATACAGATAAAAAAACTGGTAAGAAATTCCTGGTAGAAGTGGGCGGCCATATTGCTAATTCAACACTCCTAGATTTTAAGAAAGTTCGTGTTGAGCGCTTAGTAGATGGTAAGAAGATTAAATTTTTGATTCCTGAAAAAGCAGATTTTGAGAAGTTGGTTCAATCCTTAGGAATTAATTCTGATAAACCAATTGTTCTCGTTCCTATTGGACAGGATATGTCTGATATAGATGAAGCATTACGAACTTATTGGTCATTCAAAGTATATGGCGAGGATCAAGTTGCAGTATTGGACGGCGGAATTGCTGGCTGGCTGAGTGAGGGCCGTGAATTCACTACAGCTAATTCTCCAAAGGCCGCAGGTAATTGGGCTGCAAAAGCTGAGCGTAAGGAGCTAGTCGCTAGTTCTGATGATGTAGCTGCAGCATCAAAAAGTGGCAAGCCACAGTTATTGGATGCTCGCCAGCCTGCTCAATACTTAGGTCTTGCAAAACGTCCTGATGTGCTGACCTTTGGCCATATTGCAGGCTCTAAAGAATTGGCCCCAGAGTTATTAGCAAAGCCAAGTAATGGCGCTTTGTATTTCTGGCAAAAGAAAACTTATGACGCACTTCTGGCTGCTAATGGTTTAAGTAACAAAGGCCCAACAATCGCCTATTGCAATACTGGACATTTGGCTGCTGGCGGTTGGTTTGTGATGTCAGAGCTAGTGGGCAATAAATCTACTAAGTTATACGATGGCTCTTTGTATCTTTGGACGCTTGAAGGTCGTCCATTGGTCGGCGTTCCACTGAACTAAGAGCTCAAATCATGCCAGTGCTTAAGGACAGTATTAATCTAGAGAAGATGCAGTCATCAGCAGACGATGCTTGTCGTTTGATGAAGGTGCTCTCAAATAGAGATCGTATGCTGTTGCTGTGCCAGATAAGTCAGAGGGAGATGTGCGTTGGTGAGCTCGAGGAATGTCTTGATATTCATCAGCCTACCTTATCTCAGCAACTCACCGTTCTTAGAAATGAAGAGCTGGTTCAAACCAGAAGAGATGGTAAGCAAATCTACTATTCACTTTCTAATCGGATTGCTTTAGAGGTGATGAATGTGCTTTATCAAAATTACTGCAGTAAATAACCAAAAGGGATCTTAATATGAAATGCAATGTCGGTGGTGTTGATCGTATGTTACGTATGGTGGTTGGCTTGGTATTAATTGGTCTAGCCGTAACCGGAACTGTTGGTGTATGGGGTTGGATTGGTGTTGTGCCGCTAGCAACTGGGTTATTTAAATTCTGCCCGGCTTACACATTGTTAGGAGTAAATACCGGAACAAATTGCAGTTGAGATCAACTACTCTATTTTCAATATGCTAATGGGAATTTTGTATTAAATACGATTAAACATATATACGCATATACGCATATACGTATATATGCAAACATACAGATATTTAATTAATCCTGGTTTGTATTGTTAGTGGTTTAACTGAAAATAAAAAAACCAACCCGAAAAGGTTGGTTTTTTTATGCCCAATACAAAAGCCGGGTTCATTGATCATTTAGGCAGAAGAATTATCTCTCCTACGCCAGAATGATCATGTTTATCCCCATAACTACGACTAAATTCAGCCTGAGCAAATTCTCCAGAGCAGTGACCAGCAGCAACCCTTTCAATACCCCATTTGTTTTTGAAGTTTGAAACAATCTGAGTGATTTGTTGGTCGCTTACGTCTACAAGATGTAGTCCACCAGCTAGGGTGTAAATTTTTGGATCAATTTCGGCAGCAGCGGCTAATATCTTTTCAACGCCAGGGTGAGAGCAGCCAACGATAACAGCGAGACCTTTAGGAGTCTTAATGGCTAACGAAAGCTCATTTAATTCCATTGTCCCTTTATTTTCAGATATGGTTTTAAATAGATAAAACCCAGGCAATACTTCTGTAGGCTTATCAATTAATGTGATGTTTGCGGTTGGCCAAGCCGAGTCAACTTTGTACTTATCTTCATACTTACCATCAAAGTAATGCAGATCCTGCGGAACATCATCTACTTTTCTAGAGATCAATTTTCCAAGTGGGCTTGCCCCATGAATAGGATTTCCAAATGAGCCTGGTTCAGTGGGGGCATAGAACTGAACTTTGGGGTTTTGCTCTAAAACAAACTGCAGTCCTGATGTATGGTCACCATGACGGTGTGAAAGTACAACAAAGTCTAAGTTCTTAAGGTTAATTTTTAGCTTTTTAACGTTGTCTGCAAAGACCTTATATTGCCCGCCTGTATCAAAAAGTATTCGTTTTCCGCCATACTCAATTAATGCGGCATAACCCCAGCCGCGACCCAGATCGGAGGGTTTTCCGAACGCATCGTAAATAATTGTGATTTGTGCTGGTTTGCTATTTTGTGCAAACAAAAAACTTGGCACTCCAATTACGCTTGAGGCAGCTAGAGCCTTGAGAATTAGCCGACGATTCATGATTTCTCCTTGTTTTACAGCAGTCTAATTACATATAATTTTTTTAGTGGAAACCCCTAGCCTATAGGATTATCGCTATATAGTGAATATCAGTCATAAATGCATCAATGGATGGGGTTGATTTATCTAATTAAGTATAAAATCTCAATTATGTTGCCCCGTAGCAAAACTATCGTTTTATTCATATGCCTCTTTTTGATTGCATTTAAGGTGGCAGCTTCAAGTATTTTTATTCAGGCCGCTATTGAACGTGCGGAGCTCGCAGGTAGTTATGGCAATGTTTCAGTCTCGCAGCAAGCACATAACACTACTGAATCAGCTGATGACAAGCAGCAGGTACATACGATGTATTTGATGAGTCATGTGACTGCAAATATTAGCGATGTTGGGATTGCCTTTTTTCTTCCGCCAATTAGTGCCCAAAAATTTACTTCAGTAAACAAAGTTTTGTTTACACAAAACTTTCCTGACTCAGCATTTAAACCCCCCAAAGCTATAGCCTAATTTTTTTAGGTGGGACGTGCTCTATAAGCATGCCCCTTTGTTTTTTGGCTACCGAAGTGTAGCCATATTTGGGAAATATTATCATGTGTAAATTTGTAAAAATATTGCCATTGGCATTATTAGTTTTATTCGTATCCGCTTGTAGTAGCGTGAAGTTAGATGACGCTAATGGTGTGGCTGAGGTTAATGCTGGCGGCTCAATGACTTACGATCCAATTAGCGATCCCAAGTCTAGCGTATATGGAAAACGTTCGATCTATTTTGAGTTCGATAGCTATACCGTAGATCCAAAGTATGTTTCAACCATCTCTGCCCATGCCTCTTACTTAAAATCGTTTCAAAAACAAAAAGCCTCTGTGATCATTCAAGGCAATACCGACGATCGTGGAACTGCAGAGTACAACCTCGCCTTAGGTCAAAAGCGATCCGAAGCTGTTAAGAAAGCTCTAGTTGCTCAAGGTGTTAGCGAATCTCAGTTGGAGGCGGTGAGCTTTGGAAAAGAAAAGCCAGCTGACCCAGCTCAGACAGAAGCGGCATTTAAAGAAAACCGTCGTGCTGATTTTGTGTATCGCTAAACACTAAAGGCTATTCAATGAAAAACATATTCAAACTCAGTTTGATGGGGATTGCTTTCCTAAGTGGATGTGCAACAAACGTTGCACCCAATAACCCAGTGCAAGTTGCTAAAGTTCCTTCGCCAATGACAGCTCCGGCTCCTGATCACTCGGGGGCAGTAGCTAAACGACTGAATGATTGCATCATCCGCAGCAATCAAAGTGCTGATGCATTGTTGGTAGACAGTCAAATTATCGCGGTTACAAGAAATAATCCTCATGCCAAAGCTCTCTTTAGTTCGCCAGATAAATTGACGGATCAGCAAGCCAAGGCATTGACGAGTTATTTGGCTGATGCTAATTCGTGTCGGCCAATTGCTTTGGAGGGTTTAAGCCCCGAAAAGAAAGCGGTCTATGAAGATTTCTTTAAAAAGATTGATGGCGTATATGCCGATCTTATTGCTAAAAAGATCACCATTGGTATAGCCAATCAAGAAAGGCAACTACTCACTCAAGATGCCCATATGAAGAAACTGGCACTTCAACCTAAGAAGAATTAGTGCGATAGATTTATGGCTAGATATAAATTTATTTGTGGTGCTTGTAAGTTTGAATGCATCAGCGGCATAGGTAGAGAGGTCGGGCTTCACTCTTCTAGAGTGGTTATGGCTTGTAAATCTTGTGCAACCATTGATGTATATACGATTGCCCACCCAGGCAGTATCAACACAGAAATTAGTACCTCACCTGCTTGTACAAGTTGCCTCTCTAGTAAACATTTGGCAGAGTGGGATGGGCTTACTTGCCCACATTGTCAGATGAAGATGCGAGCTATAGGTCCAGATGTGGATGTTGAGAGATCCCGCTTTAAATACTGGTAATCAAGGGTAAATGACAATACAGAGCCTATTAATAGGTGTTACATTTGTGCCATTAATTCTATGCCTAGATTGTTATTGGCTGGAGGAGACATTAAAACCACCTTACGGTGGTTTTTTCATTATTAGCCCACCCGTTTCTAAAAACGTAATGCGATAAACGTAAATTAGGCGTAGAGTTGATTTGTAACCTTCAAGGGAGATCCAAATGAATCGTATTAAAAGTATATTAATTGGCTTTATTGCTTCAGCTACGTTAGCCGCGTGTGCTTCGATGAGTGGCGGGGCGATGGCTCCGTATACAAAGGTTAATGATGGGATTTTAGTAGGTAGCAATAATATGACTCTGTATACCTTTGCCAAAGATGTATCTGGCTCAGGAAAATCTGCTTGTAATGGCCCATGTGCTGCAAATTGGCCTCCATTATTAGTGGATGGTAATACGGTGGTTTCTGGCAACTATTCTGTAATCACTCGCGATGATGGCAAGAAGCAATTAGCATTTAAGGGTATGCCTTTGTATTTCTGGGTTAAAGACACTAAGCCTGGAGATAAAACTGGCGATGGCTTCTTAAATGGTGCTTGGCATATTGTGAAGATGTAATAGTGGCGGAGCAGGATTAGTTATCCAAGGCCCTAGTGCAGCGCCGGGGCCACAAACCTCTTAAGCGTTACTTAAAGTAACGGCCACCATCTACAAGTCAAAACCACTTTGGAGCAACGAAGTGCTAGATGGTTGTTCCAAAAATCCTGTGGTTATGAAAACCAAAGAGTGAGAGATCACTTCCTTTAAATCCACGAATTTGCTTACACATTTGCTTACACACCGACACTGACCACCCGCAGACCCCCTGTTTATAAGGCTCTATCTTGGGTGTCTGCTCTCATAACCAGAGAACCTAAAGTTAACGATTTATTAAGATATTGGATCAAAATATGTCCAAATGGAGATCTTACCAGCAGCTACTGAATAGCTTGTCAGTAAAGAATGAGAATTGGGATTATTAGTACAAATTACCTTAAGATGAATATACGATCATTCTATTGCTATCTTCAATCCGAACTACGACGGCACCTAATTTCTTCTTTCTCAGTGCCATAGATAGGGCGTTAGTAAAGTCACCATAAGTTCCTGCAGATACCCAAGCGGTATAAGGATTATTCATTTTGTAGATAGTCTTATAGCTTTGAGACTTCTTGCTATGGATGCTTTCGACTTTTGCTAGATCTTGCTGCCCAGCTTGGATCTTTTGCCTTGCACGTTCGACTTTAATCGCTGCTTGTGTGCGTTTAGCTTGATCTTTAAGGGATCTAAGTCTTGCTTGCGCTGGACTTAAGGGTTTTTGTATCTTAGGTTTTTGGAATTCAAAAAATCGCATCAAGTATTTAGTGTCTAGTATTCACTGGGTAACAAAATTACCCACTTATCTTCATTCAAGCAGGCATATAAGCTAATCTCATTAAATGGGAAGTCTGTATACGGAATGCGTTGCTTGGCCAGCACATTGCCGTTGCCGTCTGTAATAGTTAAGTTACCTGAACCATTAGCGCAAGTTAGGCTACAACTCGTAAAGCCCTCATTACTCCCTAAGTGCATGACATGGCTGGCTATAGCGTCCATCAACCAATAACAGCCCACAGTTTCAGCTAGGTACTTGGTGCCATCAGTTAATAAGACTTTAGGCCATAGGGGGTAGTAATACTCTGTGCCAGTAAATTGGCTCAATTGACTCAAAACGTGGGATTTAGAAAGATTCATTTTTGCTATGCCTCATCGATAGGAAAGTATTACTGCAAGTAACACTTGTCATCGAGTCAAGACCTTGCGATTTTGACTCGTTTGACGAAATTATTTAGTTTTGAAGTTGGCCTTGAGTGCGCCGCTAGCTCGCTCAATCTCTTGATCAAAGCTGCCATTGCCTCCCTCGGTTTTGATGATTTCTAGGCTTTCTAACAAGCTATCAAAGTCAGCCACTTGAATACTAGGCATGCCACGCTTAAGTTCCACGATCTTGCTGCCATAGCGGATTGACACGCATAACTTGCCATCAATATCTTGATACCACCAAGGCTTAATGCGCTTATTTACGGCGATACGCTGGCTATTACCGGCGGCGTCTTTAACGGTCTTGTACTTCTTGATTTCTAGTTGGGTGCCATTGGCCTGACTTTTGACTAATTCAATCTGTTCCCAGATCTTGCCAATGAGCTTATTGCGACGCTGAACGATAGGTGGTTGATGAATGGGTTTGGTTGCTGCTACAAAGTTGAGTTTTTCAAAGGTTGCCATGGTTTTCTCCATAAAGTTGATTGGGCAACACAACAATATGATCAGAAAACCCGTCTGGACAACCGAAAAAAGCTGGTTTTTTAGGGCTTGAACAGAAACCACATTTATTTCCAGCTCTTTGTGTTCAAGCTAAATAAATCTATAAAAGTAAGGCAAAGGTTGGCACGCCGAAGGCAATAGTGCTGCGAAACCCGTTCTGATGTGTGACGGTACGCAATTCGGATTTCTTACTATCTGGCCTCATTGCACTACCCAAGACCCTGGCTGTTTTGGATGCTTTAAACGACGCCCCTGTGTGGCAGTACCGTTTGCGATGTTGTATTAGTTGGTAGCGTAGAAATACGTGAATGTAGGCTAAATG
>CANBSM010000166.1 GCA_947372155.1 Burkholderiaceae bacterium | reverse complement strand
TTATGGATTACGATATGGCTTACTTTGATATGGAATCTCACAAGGTTAGTGCCCTAGAGAATCCATTTGGTCCCAAAGTATTGGGGTGAACGGCAACTGTAAACTATGTGGTCGGTACCGGACGTAAAGCATGTGTCCGGTACGGACCTTTATTTTTCTGGTGAGTACACTAGGACTGGAAGCCGAGACCAAGGGATTCTGGTTTGTGTAACTCTCATTACCACCTTGACTATTTTCCTGCTAATCGCTTCGCATAGGAATCTGCATAAGCAGGCGACCTAAAAAGAAGAACAGGGTCGTTGGTTGGGGCGATGCCATCTGCTATTACCAGTGGATCAAAATTAATTTTTTCACAAACACCGCCTTGCTGGGGACTAGCTGACGTCAAAGTCAGAATACCCGCTTTTATTTCCTTTCGATCAGCTGGCCAGTAAACGGTTGGATTTTCTTGTTCATCCGATGGCTCACCAATTATGATAAGCATATCCCAGTGCACAGGACCTGCTTGGATTTTGGCAATGATATCCTGATCCAAGAATCGAGCAGAAGCTGTTTTAAGCTCTTCATCGCTTAAGCGCTTAACTCCTTCTTGAGGGATAAAACGCCATTTAACTAAAGTTATTTTATTGTTTTTGTTAATGAACTTAAACGTATGGATACTATAAAAATCACTATTGGCATAACTGGCGATCGGGTTATTTTGAGCCAGATATTCACCTAGTGCCCGTGCATCTGGTTGACTTGCTTTGTAAGCGGCTACCTTTTCGGGATCTGGCTTACCAGTAGCCGGGTCTGGGGTATTAGCAATTACTCCATCGTAAAAAGAATTTGGGGTAGATGCACCAAACACAGGAACATTGAGCATGGTGAAATGCAGTACAGCCTTTTTCGGCAACTCAAACTCCAGCGCCATACCCCTTGGGTTTCTCGCTGTATCTGGAATTTTTAGACTGCCGCCAGCTAAGGAGAATCTACCAATCACCGGTATTTTTTTTCCAGAAAATAAAGTTGAGTTTGTATAGGTTTGGACGGCTTTATCGCCAGTAAATGAACCTGTTATACAAACTCCATTAATATGATTGCGTCTTTGACCTGGTGTAACACCAAATTGTTTTTCAAGTGCTCCAACTACTTGATCAGCGCTTACTGTATCTTGAGCAAATGAAGTTGCCGATACTAATAATGTCATCACAAAAAGCAATTTGCTGCGATGCATATCAATCCCTTTTATTAATTTGGACTAGTTAAGCACAAATATGGGATCTTTGCCTAGCAATTAAATTATGACAAAAACCGTTACTTAAAGTAACGCTCAAAAGATAAAATCCCTGCCATTTCTGATGAGGGTTTGCATTTCTGGTGAAATGTAATCTCGCGCATGCAAGAAATGGGCTTAGTTGCGACCCCAATATCTCTTGTAGAAACAAGGCAATTTTTGAGCAATAAGGCGAAAGTTTAGGGTGAGACTGCATGCAAATTTAATGCTATTGTGGATTGATTTTGGATGCACTTAAAAATAAGAGGCAGGAAATTGCAGGCGGAAAGTCACCACTAGCATGCGTTACAGATAGCCGTAATTGTGTCGAGGGCTACTTTAAAAGCCATCTAAACGCCTAAGACCTAACGTTTGGTGATTTTAAGCTTTGGGAATAAGGCTAGCTAGCATATTAATGCTGGTCTGCCAGACTAGTGGCTATGAATGCGACATTATAGGATCTCACCCAATAAATAGGGAAGATACTAATATAGAAATATAGTGTTGCGGCTATGATTAAACAGCAGAGAATGCATAAAAAAGGGGCAACATGAATAAAAAATCCATCTTTATAAACATAGTGCTTGTTGCTACTACTCTATCAGTAGCAACAAGCGCATATTGCGGAACCTATGTTTATATTTCCAATACTGATGATGCTGATATATCTGCCTATGAATTAATAGGGGAGCCAAGTCCACACCTAAACTCCGTTGGTCGCTTTCCCGCCGGAAAATTCGTAATGCCCATGGCAGTAACACCGGACGGGAAAAATTTATTTGCCTCAGTTCGCTCTAAGCCATTTGCTTTATATATGTATCAAATTGACCAGGCTAATGGACAGCTGAAATGGACTGGCGCCGTTCCCCTGCTAGACAGCATGGTAAGTGTATCCACCGATAAAACTGGTAAATGGTTATTGGCAACCTCTTTTGGTGGCCATAATAATAGCGTTAACCAAATTCAAACAAACGGCTATGTAAATCCTGTTCCGGCTGAAGCATTTCAGAGCGGCGGAAAAAATCCACATGCAATCGTATTTGACCAATCCAATAAGTTTGTCTATGTGCCACAGCTAGGTACAGATGAAATCAAAATTCATAGTTTTAATGCGTCTAAAGCCAAACCCCTTTCAGAGACTTCTACCTCAGTAGCTCTTAAAAAACAACAAGGACCAAGACATATCGTTATCTCAGCTGATAATAAGTTTGCCTATGTCATCACCGAAATGACCGGCGAAGTTATTGTCTTTGCTAGGGATATCAAGTCGGGAACCTTAACTCAAATTCAAGCTACCTCAAGCCTTCCAAGTGATAGCAAGTTGGTGCCCGGCAGACCAAGACCTCCAACTGGCTCACCTGAGGCGACTGCTTTTGATGACTCTAATATGATCTTCTGCGCTGAAATTAAATTGACCCCTAATGGTAAATTTCTTTACACATCCGAAAGAACTAAGAGTACATTAAGCGGCTTTGAAGTAGACCCAGCAACAGGAAAAGTAAAATATTTATTTAACATTCCAACAGAGGAAATGCCTAGAGGATTTAACGTTGATCCTAGCGGACAATTTTTAGTTGCCTCCGGGCAAAAGTCTGAGAAGGTTTCGCTTTATTCCATAAACCAAAGTACTGGCGAGCTCGCTCTAATTGAAAGAGTGCCTGCTGGTAAAGGTGCAAACTGGGTTACATTTGTAAAAACGAAGTGACGCTATGATTCACAAAATGAGAGCCGCCTCCGGGTGGCTTTTTTTAATAGCCTAGAGCTCCATTCCTACCCCGGCAGATCTATATGTTTATTGAGGCGGTGGCGGAAGATATGGGAGATTGCTTACGCTCTTATTGTCACTAAATGAAAAACCTCTATTAAGTCCACTCTAGAAGCGATATAGACGCTCCGGATTGCTCACTAGTACTTTCACTAAATTTTGGCGATTTGGAATCCAATCCGGTAGTAAGTTAAAGACCCTCACGTCGTTAGCAATTCTGTAAGGTGTTACTTGGGTTGCTGGAATGCCGGCGATGGTATTGGTATGGGGCCAATCACTTGCCCAGAGCATGCGATCAGGATTGGTTTCTACGTAAAGCTGAGCCAAATCTTTTACTTCAGAATAGTCAGGGCCCGCTTCAGAAATTCGATAAATACCAGATAACTTGATATAAATTTGGCCTGACCTAGCTAGATCCAAAATCACAGGTAACTCTACTTGTTTCTCAAAGCCCTTTGCTTTGATGGAGGCGAAGTGATCAAAAACAACAGGCACCGGAAGAGTGTAGATGGTATCGGCTATGCCGGCAATAACCTTAGCTGATGCGTAGATCTGAATATGTAGTCCAAAATCTTTTATACGCTGCGCCAAGGAAATTAATTGTTTGCGCGCCACTTCAGCATCAAAGATGCCGGAGGTAGAGAGATTCATGCGAACACCGCGGGCACCCATAACAATCATTTTAGTCAAGTCTTGATCGGAAGTTTTCTCATCAATCACAATCACTGCACGAGCAGAATTACCCATCTCTTCAGTAGAGAGTAGCTGGAAGGTGTTATCTGTACCATAAAAACTAGGCTGAATTAATACCACCCTGGAAAGATGTAGTTGCGTGAGATGTTTTCTGAGCTCAGGTACTCCACACTCAGGTGGGGTATAAACTCGATCTGAAACCATAGG
>CANBSM010000165.1 GCA_947372155.1 Burkholderiaceae bacterium | reverse complement strand
CTCGCATCAACTTGAATGTTTTTCTAAGTGATCTAACATCTTCAAGATTCTCACCCCTAAAAGAAATATCTTCATTAAAGAAAAAAGCGGTGTCCAGAGATTGAATTACCTCCGTTATAGGCTTACCGCGCCAAATAATTTTCTTGATTATTTCTCGAGGAAATAAAGAAATTCTCGCATTCAAAACTTGATTCCAAAGGCGCTGTATTTTGATTGAATTTTTGGCTGTTAAAAGCGATATCAACAGTGGTGAACATCCATTTAAATATTTAACATCTAATGATTGCAGCCACTTTAAAATATAGTCGGCCGCATTCATTGGATGAACTATTTTTTTGGTCACAAGAACGGCATTGCATAATTTAGATAAATCGCTCAGTGTTCCAGCGATAATAAAATCACCCGCATAAAAACTCTCAGCTTTTAATCCTTCTGAAAATATTAAATAATCTTTTTGGTATTTTTCTGAGAAGAGTGATGCGCTATAAAACTCTTTAGTCCAATCAATTAACTCCAAGGGGATCAATTGATCGGTTCTAATCTTGATTGCATGCGTACAGTCAGAGTTTGTTCTAAGCCACTCAAGCCCTGCATTCATGCTAAAAAATTGTTTTCTTTGGTTTAAAAAATCAAATCCTAATATGGGCTCACTTTCTAACAACACTGCCGACTGACCAATCTCTAGATTATTTAAACCACTACCCTTCCATGTGCTAACAATTATTTTATCAACATGAGAATCAAAAGTATTGATGTTTTTATAGACAACCTCTTTAGCATCAAAACCACCTCTTGAGTTATTTGGGCCATTCCCAAATGAGCTAATGGGGCCCTGAATAATCAATCCGATTTTAATTGAGCTCACTAGATAAGCTATCTCGCTACCGTTAATAAGTAGGCTTGATATGCTTTCTCAAGCCCGAGATGCAGGTGAACGCTAGGCTTCCAACCTAGTGCGGCTAACTTCGAGGAATCCATCCATTTCCTCGGGGCTCCGTCAGGTTTAGAAGTATCAAAACTAATTTTTCCTTGATAAGCCGTTGCCTTGGCAACAGCCATTGCTAATTCTGCGATAGTTACGTCGCTGCCATAACCAACATTAATATGACTTTCCATTGAGCTGGTATGGGCATCATAGATTGATTTATCAAGTTCCATTACAAAAACGGAGGCAGCGGCCATATCATCAACGTACAAAAATTCACGTCTTGGAGTACCGGTGCCCCAAATAATGACTTCAGGAGCATTGCTTATTTTGGCCTCATGAAATCTTCGAATGAGTGCGGGAATCACATGGCTATTCTCCGGGTGGTAGTTATCATTTGGGCCATATAAATTGGTTGGCATGACTGAACGGTAGTCAACGCCATGAGACTGACCGTATTGCCGGTTATAACTCTCACACATTTTGATGCCGGCAATTTTTGCAATTGCATAAGGCTCATTGGTCGGCTCTAGTTTGCCCGTTAAAAGCGCTTCTTCAGCCATAGGCTGTGGCGCTAACTTAGGATAGATACAGCTAGACCCTAAAAAAAGTAATTTTTTTACACCGCTTAAAAATGCCTGATGAATGACATTGTTCTGAACCATCAAATTTTCATAAATAAATTCTGCGGGAAAAGTATTGTTCGCATAAATACCACCTACCTTCGCTGCAGCCATATAGACCTGTTCAGGCCTTTCTTTAGTAAAAAAATCGGCTACTGCCGCTTGATTTAATAAATCCAGTTGATCGTGAGTGCGTGTCACAATATTTGTAAAACCTTTGCCCTGCAAATGTCGTGTGATGCTCGATCCGACCATACCGCGATGACCAGCAACGTAAATTTTTTGCTTTAAATCCTCATTCATGCGCTTAATTCTCTTTGCCCACCGCTACTGAGTAGCCATGTTTTTGCAAAAGTGCATGCTGCCTTGCCTGGTCAAGATCACTCGCTACCATTTCATGAATCATCTGATCCAAAGTGATCTCAGGAACCCAGCCGAGTTTTTCTTTGGCTTTAGTAGGATCACCTAGAAGAGTTTCTACTTCAGTTGGACGGTAGTAGCGAGAATCAATTTGCATAATCACATTTCCAACTTTGAGCTTTGGCGCTTTATCGCCTTCAATGGCCACCACAATCGCTTTTTCATTCTCGGCATCGCCTTCGAACTTGAGTGTGATGCCCAATTGTGCGGCGCTGCGTATAATAAATTCACGTACAGTGAACTGCACTCCAGTAGCAATCACATAGTCTTCTGGCTTTTCTTGTTGAAGCATCAGCCATTGCATCCGAACATAGTCTTTTGCATGACCCCAATCTCGCAATGCATCGATATTACCCATGTACAGGCATTTCTCAAGACCCTGGGCAATATTGGCTAGGCCACGCGTTACTTTGCGAGTCACAAATGTTTCACCGCGACGCTTTGATTCATGGTTAAACAAAATTCCATTGCAGGCATAAATGCCATAAGCTTCGCGATAATTTACCGTGATCCAGTAGGCATAAAGTTTAGCCACGGCATAAGGGCTGCGTGGGTAAAAAGGAGTTGTTTCTTTCTGTGGAATCTCTTGAACCAAACCATAAAGTTCAGAAGTAGAGGCTTGATAAAAACGAGTTTTCTTTTCCAAGCCTAAAATTCGAATAGCTTCTAAAATTCGCAAAGGTCCAATTGCGTCAACATCAGCGGTGTACTCTGGCGATTCAAAAGATACAGCAACATGCGACTGAGCCCCTAAGTTATAAATCTCATCGGGCTGCGTCTGCTGAATAATACGAACTACATTACTTGTATCTGTCAGGTCTCCATAGTGCAGAATCAAATCACGATGATTGACGTGAGGATCTTGATAGAGATGATCAATGCGATCAGTGTTAAACGAGGATGCTCGACGCTTAATTCCATGGACAATGTAGCCTTTTTCAAGCAAAAACTCAGCCAAATAAGACCCGTCTTGACCTGTAATGCCTGTGATGAGAGCGACTTTTTTCGTATTGGACATTACTATATTCTTTTGAGTGGTTGATAATATAAACTCAATGATTTATTTTTAATGACGACCATAGGAGTCCTCAAAACGAACAATATCATCTTCTCCTAAATAAGCACCCGACTGGACTTCTATAATCTCCAAAGGCTCATTCCCAGGGTTTGCCAAGCGGTGTGTCTGTCCCTGAGCAATGTAGGTGCTTTGGTTTGCTATCAAACGTATAACTTGATCCCCATTTGTCACCTCGGCAATACCCTTCACTACGATCCAATGCTCAGCGCGATGGTTGTGCATTTGTAAAGACAGGCTAGCACCAGGCTTTACTTGAATTCTCTTTACCTTGAAGCGTTCGCCTTCATCAACGCTGTCGTACCAACCCCATGGTCGAGATACCTTCCGATGTAGATTTTTTTCCTCGCGTCCAGCCAATTCCAGCATAGCGACAATCTGCTTTACCTCCTGGCTTTTGCTTCTATCACTGACGAGCACCGCATCAGCGGTCTCAACCACCACTACATCACTAAGACCGACCACTGCCACCATCCGCCCACTTGAATACACTAAAGAATTTTTTGTATCAACCAAAACTACATCACCAGTAATGCAGTTTCCATTGGCATCCCCATCGCCCACCTGCCAGACAGCATCCCAGGCGCCAAGATCATTCCACCCCACATCGATTTCTATCATCCTCACTGAAAATTGAGAGCCTGGGCATTTTTCAATCACTGCGTAATCTATAGAATCGCCAGGGATTCGCAAGAAGGCTTCCTTGTCAGGGCGAATAAAAGCAATTCCATCAATACTATCGAGCGAGCGCCCACTCCAAGATGCTTGCGTGGCATCAAAAATATCCGGACGAAACACACGCAAGGCCGATATCCAAGTGCTAGCCTTAAGTACGAAAATTCCACTATTCCAGAAATATTCGCCACTTTCCAAATAGGCTTGTGCTGTTACTGGATCTGGTTTTTCAACAAAGCGCTCTACGCCACACTCACCACCCTCTCCGCCTTCACACTTAATGTAGCCATAGCCTGTTGCAGGCGAAGTTGGCTTAATACCTAATATGACAATTGAGCCAGAATCTGCAACTTTAATACCCCTTTGCAATGCCTCAATAAATCGAGAAATATCTTTCACCACCTGATCAGCGGGCATCACCACCAAAACAGGATCATCCCC
>CANBSM010000164.1 GCA_947372155.1 Burkholderiaceae bacterium | reverse complement strand
AGCCCTATTTAACTAAAATAGATTTTTTATAAATTTTGCTTTTGGAGACATGCCATGCGCATAGGAGTGCCACTGGAAACAAGGCCCGGGGAAACTCGAGTAGCCGCCACACCAGAAACCGTTAAAAAATTAATTGGTCAAGGTCATACCGTCGTTATTCAAAAAGACGCCGGAGTAAAAGCCAGTCAACCTGACTCTATGTACGAAGCTGTTGGCGCAAGTATTGGTAGCGCTGCAGATGCGTTTGGCTCTGAGATTATTCTCAAAGTACGCGCACCTGAGGCAGCTGAACTTAAGCAAATGAAGTCTGGCGCCGTGCTTTTGGGCATGCTCGATCCATTCGATAACGATATGATCACAGCCATGGCTGCGCAAGGCGTTACAGCATTCTCTTTAGAGGCCGCACCACGTACAACACGTGCACAAAGCATGGACGTTTTATCTTCTCAAGCAAACATTGCTGGTTACAAAGCGGTATTGGTTGCTGCAAATGAATATCAACGCTTCATGCCAATGTTGATGACTGCTGCGGGAACTGTTAAAGCAGCTCGCATCCTGATCTTGGGTGCTGGTGTTGCTGGCTTACAAGCGATTGCTACTGCAAAGCGTCTTGGTGCTGTGATTGAAGCATCTGATGTACGTCCAGCAGCTAAAGAACAAATCGAATCATTAGGCGCCAAGTTTGTTGATGTTCCCTATGAAACTGATGAAGAGCGTGAGATTGCACAAGGCGTTGGTGGCTATGCCCGTCCAATGCCTGAAGCTTGGATGAAACGCCAAGCCGCTTTAGTTGCAGAGCGCGCGCAGCAAGCTGACATCGTGATTACTACTGCATTGATTCCGGGACGCAAGCCACCCGTGCTTTTACATAGCGACACTGTTGCTAATATGAAGCCAGGCTCAATCGTGATCGACTTGGCTGCGGGTAAGGGCGATAACGGTTCAGGCAACTGCCCGTTAACGCAAGCAGATAAAGTGATTGATGTGAATGGCGTGAAGATTGTTGGCTATACCAATTTGGCCAGCATGGTTGCAGCAGATGCTTCAGCACTCTACTCACGCAACTTGCTCGACTTCATGAAACTCATTGTGGATAAAGAAGCCAATTTAGTTATCCCAAGTGATGATGACATCGTTACCGCTTGCTTAATGTGTCGTGATGGTCAAGCCATCCGCAAAAACTAATAGTAAAAATACTAAGGAAACACTATGGATCTCGCTGCCTTTCAAAGCATCCTCACCGTTCAAAACATTACCGTGTTTGTATTGGCCATCTTTGTTGGCTACCACGTAGTTTGGAACGTAACGCCAGCATTGCATACGCCTTTAATGGCGGTGACTAATGCCATCTCCGGCATCATCATCGTTGGTGCATTGCTCCAAACTGAAGTTATCGGTGGCGATGAAATCACCCTCACTAGCATTATTGGTGCAGTCGCGGTATTCCTCGCATCTATCAATATTTTTGGTGGCTTTATGGTCACTCGTCGCATGCTTGAAATGTTCAAGAAAAAAGCTCCTAAAGCTGATGCGGCTGGAACCAAATAAACCTAGAACAAGACCTATATAGAGACCAAAACTATGTCAAACATAACCGCTATTTCTTATCTCATTTCATCGGTGTTGTTCATCCTCGCTTTGCGTGGCTTATCTTCACCAACCACTTCACGCCAAGGCAATACCTTCGGCATGATTGGTATGTTGTTAGCAGTCATCACCACTTTCTTCATTCCTGATTTCAAACCAGTCGTCTCTTTGATTGGTGTTGCGGTTGTGGCTGGTGCCATCATTGGCACACTTGCCGCTAAGCGCGTGCAAATGACTAAGATGCCTGAGTTAGTTGCCTTGATGCACTCCTTCGTAGGTTTGTCAGCTGTATTAATTGCGATTGCAGCCGTATTTAATCCGGCACATGACCATACTGGCGCACAGAAAATTGAGCTCTTTATCGGCGCATTTATTGGCGCGATCACCTTTACTGCATCTGTCATTGCATTTGGTAAGTTATCCGGCAAAGTTAGTGGCAAACCAGTCACTTTCGCTGGTCAACATTTGCTGAACTTAATTTTGGCTGTCTCAATGGTTGGCGCAGGTATTACTTATTACATGGGTGATAGCCACGCAGCTTTCTTGGCAATGTGTGCCGTTGCTTTGGTATTGGGCGTGACCTTGATCATCCCTATCGGCGGCGCGGATATGCCAGTGGTTGTATCGATGCTCAACAGCTATTCTGGTTGGGCTGCTGCTGGTATTGGTTTCACCCTAAACAACCCCGTGCTGATTATTGCGGGCGCTTGCGTAGGCTCATCTGGCGCCATTCTGTCTTACATTATGTGTAAGGCGATGAACCGTTCCATTCTGGCGGTATTGCTCGGCGGCTTTGGCGCTGAAGCTGCTGCAGGCGGTGGTGATGATGGTGGCCCCAAGAATTACAAAACAGGCTCACCAGAAGATGCGGCTTTCCTCATGGAAAATGCTGATACCGTGATCATTGTTCCTGGCTATGGCTTGGCAGTGGCTCGCGCTCAACATGCATTGAAAGAGTTGACTGAAAAGTTGACTCACCATGGCGTGACTGTGAAGTATGCGATTCACCCAGTGGCAGGTCGCATGCCTGGTCACATGAACGTTCTCTTAGCTGAGGCTGAAGTTCCATACGATCAAGTGTTTGAGATGGAAGATATCAATAGCGACTTTGGTCAGGCTGACGTAGTGTTAGTGCTGGGTGCTAACGACGTGGTTAACCCTGCGGCGCGCACTCCAGGTAGCCCAATTTTTGGTATGCCAATCTTGGAAGCATTTAAGGCCAAAACCATCATCGTAAACAAGCGCTCGATGGCAGCTGGTTATGCAGGCCTAGACAATGAACTCTTCTACATGGATAAAACTATGATGGTCTTCGGCGATGCGAAGAAGGTCGTTGAGGAGATGGTTAAGGCCGTTGAATAAGTCAACCCTCCTGATCATCAAATAAAAAGCCGCCTTCGGGCGGTTTTTTATTACACTAAACAAACTCCTCAATAAAGCGATACCACCTTATAAGAGCTTGCCATGCCAAATTTCATTGGGAATCATCTCATTATTGTTAAATACGCGCCTTTAATATTTTTTGTCTCTATCCTGATATTCTTATTGATAGGTTGGCTCTTCGGTAAATTCCGCCTACGCACATCTAATCAGGTAATTGTTCGAGATTCTTTGGCGACTGCGATCTTTGGATTATCGGCGCTGGTTCTCGGCTTTACATTCTCGGGTGCAAACGATCATTTTGATAAACGCATTAGTCTCATGCGTGCCCAAGCTGATGCCATTACTCAAATCTACCAATCTAGCAAGTACCTTGGTCTAAAAGATCAAATTGAGGTGCGCAACTCTCTAAAAGAAATTCTTGAGGATCGTCTTGAACTATATAAAGAGGCCAATACATTCGTTGCGCTAAATGTAAATATAGCTCGACTAGACAACAAGTTAAATGCGTTTAATGAATTAATGATGCTGAGCATTCCTCGCGCACCAATTGGTAATAAAGAATTAGCAGAAAAAATCTTAAGACCTCAAAATGATCGCCTTATGGAAGTTTTACGTGATGGTATGTTAAATGCTAGGCATCACCCTCCTCCGATTCTTGAGCGATTCTTGTTTGCCCTACTATCGATTGGCGCGCTTTTAAGCGGCTATGCTATGGCAGTTAAGAATGAAGAGGATTGGTTTTTAACTGCTCTTTACCTAGGGTTGATGGGATTCGCGCTTTATGTGATCTTTGCCCTAGAATTTCCAAATCAACTGTTCCCATACGAATCTTTCAACGCAGATTTATTGCGAACACAAAAACTATTTCAATAATCTGCTGATGAAGATCTATCTTCTTTGATAGCTATTGGATAAGTTATCCTGCAGTACATAGGCAACACCATTGGCCAATAAAGAAAGGTCTTGGTCGAGCACTCGGCTGCGATAAGTCCATCCAGCAGGTAATTTCAGCTGCTCACCCAGCACCGGGAGATCTTTCATATTGAGGGCGGGATTCACGATTTGTGAGTAGGACTGCATCACATATACATCGCCCCCAGGAGAGGTGAGCTCATATACAGCACTACCAGCCCTGTATACAAAATTGGTGGTACGGGCAACTTCATTTGGAGTGTATTGTTTGCTACCCATCAATTGCTTTAGTAAGCTCAATTGAATGGTTGCTCGTAAATTCATCTCCATACCGCCAAAAGACTCTTTTACGTTATTCACAGTATTGCCCGCTGCCTGAATCTCATCCATCGCCCAATAACGCGGACCATTTAAAAGAACAAAGGAAGCATCAAAAGTCTTCGTAATGGATTCTTTAGTCAACGTTTTCCATTGGGCTTCAGGACAAAGATTAAGGCCTTGAGTATTAAATACCCTTACCTCTAAATTGAGCCAAGCTCGCTTACCCACTAGAACTTCGCAATAACGCTGATTACGCAGATTTGAGACGCTTTTTTGAAATACTGGCTGAGTGTCAGCTGATTGGGCGGTTGATACCCCACACAGAAAGAAAGTACTCAGGAAGAACAAACCCACTGCAATGAAGGGGGTTGCTTGATTGCGACTAGTCATTTTGACGCCCGATTCAGTGGAAATGTTGGGTATAGCTTACACCTATAAATAGAAAATGCTTGTTCTTTTAAACCAGGCGCCCCTATTTAAGAACTAGCTGCTTTAGAAAAGTATCTACAGATGGTTTTTTCGCTAAGATACGTCATAGAGGCATCGACAGAATGCTTCATCACTTAATAAGTAGAGACAATATGCCATTCAAATCAGCATTTATTGCTTTTCTCATCTCAATCTGCGCAATGTTTTGGACCAGCTCAGCTAGCTCACAAAGCACCTATCCTAGCCGAACCATTCAAACCATCATGCCACTTCAAGCAGGAAGTGGCGTTGACATCTTGATGCGCCCAGTTGCACAGAAAATGGGTGAGAACCTTGGTCAAGCAATCACAATAGAAAATATTCCCGGGGGTGCGGGATTAATTGGCGCAGCTAAGGTTGCACAAAGTCCTGCTGATGGATATGTCTTAGGTGCATTCAATGACAGCATCCTAACGATGGTACCCAATCTATACAGAAAGATTGATTACGATCCCATTCAAAGTTTTTCTCCAATATCTGAAGTAGCTGCGATTACTTTTGTGCTGGTTGCTAACCCAAATTTTCCTGGGAATACCGCGGCAGACCTAGTGCGTATTGCTAAAGAAAGGCCTGGTAGGATTGACTACGCATCTGGGGGCAATGGTTCGCCGCAGCATATTGGCATGGAAATCTTCCGCCAATACACTGGGGCCCCAATCGTTCATATTCCTTATCGTGGAGCTGCTGCTGCAGTCACTGATGTCATGGCCGGCCAAGTACCAGTGATGATCAGCGCTTTATCAGTTGTACTTCCCCATATTCGTGCTGGGAAGCTAAAGGTATTGGGGGTGGCGAGTAAAACCCGTTCTCCGCTGCTACCCAATGCCCCAACAATTAATGAGAGCGTGAAAGGCTATGAATTCTCAACCTGGGGCGCTCTACTAGCACCCAAAGGTACTTCACCAGCGATTATTGAAAAACTAAACGAGTCTTTAGCAACTGCGCTAAAGGATCCGAAGCTGCGCGAACAACTCATTCAGCAAGGCTTTGAATTTGTCCCACTTGGCTCAGACCATTTAAAAGAAATGATTGCGCAGGGATTGGTAAAGATGAAAAAAGTCATTAAGGATGGCGGTATACAGCCCGACTAATTCGAGAAGAGAAACCAATAAAAAACGCCCGGTCTTGTGAACCGGGCGCTCTTATTTCTGCAGCCAGATAGCTGAGGAAATTAACGGCTATTACATCATGCCGCCCATTCCACCCATGCCACCCATACCGCCCATATCAGGCATACCACCAGCAGATTCATCTTTTGGCGCTTCGGAGATTGCGCAATCGGTTGTCAACAACAAACCAGCAACAGAAGCAGCATTTACCAATGCAGTTTTTGTCACCTTAGTTGGGTCGATAACACCTTGTGCAACGAGGTCGCCGTATTCACCAGTAGCTGCGTTGTAACCGTTATTACCTGTGCTTGCTTGTACTGCGTTAACAACTACACCAGCATCTTCACCAGCGTTGCTAACGATCGTACGCAATGGCTCTTGCATAGCGCGTAATACGATGCTGATACCAGCGTCTTGATCGGCGTTATCGCCTTTCAAGCCCTTGATACCCTGCATTGCACGAATCAAGGCTACGCCACCACCAGGAACAATGCCTTCTTCCACAGCTGCACGAGTTGCGTGCAATGCGTCGTCAACACGAGCCTTCTTCTCTTTCATTTCTACTTCAGTAGCAGCGCCAACACGAATCACCGCAACACCGCCTGCCAATTTGGCTACGCGCTCTTGCAATTTTTCTTTGTCATAGTCGCTAGTTGCTTCTTCGATCTGAACACGAATGTTCTTCACGCGAGCTTCAATCGCTTTAGCATCGCCAGCACCGTCAATGATGATGGTGTTTTCTTTGCCTACTTCGATACGCTTCGCTTGACCTAGGTGCTCAAGCGTTGTCTTCTCGAGTGTGAGGCCGATTTCTTCAGCAATCACAGTGCCGCCAGTCAAAATCGCGATGTCTTCTAACATAGCCTTACGACGGTCACCAAAACCTGGAGCCTTAACAGCGCAAGTCTTGATAATGCCGCGGATGTTGTTCACAACTAAAGTTGCCAAGGCTTCGCCTTCAACATCTTCCGCAATGATCAACAATGGACGGCCAGACTTCGCCACTTGCTCAAGTACTGGGAGCAAATCACGGATGTTAGCAATCTTCTTGTCAAACAAGAGTACGTATGGGCTTTCCAATACGGCAACTTGTTTCTCTGGTTGATTGATGAAGTATGGAGAAAGGTAACCGCGGTCAAACTGCATACCTTCAACAACTTCGAGCTCGTCTTCTAATGACTTGCCATCTTCAACAGTGATAACGCCTTCTTTACCTACTTTTTCCATTGCTTCTGCAATGCGCTGACCAATACTGTGGTCGCTGTTTGCAGAAATAGATCCGACTTGAGCGATTTCTTTAGTAGTGGTGCAAGGCTTGCTGATTTTTGCAAGTTCTTGGATAGCAGCTGCAACAGCTTTGTCGATACCGCGCTTCAAGTCCATTGGGTTGTGGCCTGAAACTACATATTTCATACCTTCGCGAACGATAGACTGAGCCAAAACTGTAGCGGTAGTTGTACCGTCACCAGCGATGTCAGCAGTTTTGGAAGCAACTTCCTTAACCATCTGCGCACCCATGTTCTGGAGTTTGTCTTTGAGTTCGATTTCTTTAGCAACAGATACACCGTCTTTAGTGATTGTTGGTCCACCGAATGAACGCTCAATCACCACATTGCGACCTTTTGGTCCCAAAGTTGTTTTCACTGCATTAGCAAGAATGTTTACGCCTTCGACCATCTTGGTACGGGCGCTATCTCCAAATACAACGTCTTTTGCTGCCATGATTA
>CANBSM010000163.1 GCA_947372155.1 Burkholderiaceae bacterium | reverse complement strand
ACTATCAAGTTAGTAAAAGAAAAGATTGCTAAGTTGCGTGAGTTATCTCCGCTCTGGGAAATGTATAAAGACGGAATCGATATCAGTACGATTCAATGGGCAGCACACTAAAAGACATCAGAAATTAAAGAGGAAATACCATGGCATATAGCGAAAAGGTCATCGACCACTACGAAAATCCCCGCAATGTGGGCTCATTTGAGAAGGGCGATGACAGTGTAGGTACTGGTATGGTTGGAGCTCCAGCCTGCGGCGACGTAATGAAGTTACAGATTCGCGTGAATGATCAAGGTGTCATCGAAGACGCCAAATTCAAGACTTATGGTTGCGGTTCTGCGATCGCTTCATCTTCTTTGGTAACGGAGTGGGTTAAGGGTAAGACTTTGGACCAAGCGTTGGAGATTAAGAATTCGCTCATCGCTGAAGAGTTAGCTTTACCACCAGTAAAAATTCACTGCTCTATTTTGGCGGAAGATGCTATCAAGGCAGCAGTAGCGGATTACAAAGAAAAGCACCCAGCGAAATAAGCAGATAAAACTATGGCAATTACCTTAACTGACAAAGCAGCTGCACACGTAAACCGCAATCTTGAGAAGCGCGGCAAAGGTTGTGGCTTGCGCTTGGGTGTGCGCACAACAGGTTGCTCTGGCTTGGCTTATCAACTTGAATATGTTGATGAACCTGCAGCTGAGGACCAGGTATTTGAGTCCAATGGCATTAAGGTATTCATAGATCCAAAAAGCTTGGCTTACTTGGACGGTACAGAGCTAGACTTTGTGCGCGAGGGTTTGAACGAGGGATTTAAGTTTCAAAATCCAAACGTAAAAGATGAGTGTGGTTGTGGCGAATCTTTCCGCGTCTGACGATTACTTCCGCTTCTTTGGTTTAAATCAGCAATTCAAAATCGATTTGCCTGCTCTAGAGCAGGCATACCTGGCGATTCAAAAAGAAGTGCACCCTGATCGTCATGCGCGTGGCAGTGATGCGGAGCAACGCCTTGCCATGCAGATGGCTACCCTCGCTAACACTGCTGTGCAAACATTGAAGAACCCAATCCAACGCGGTCTCTATATTTGCCAACTTCATGGCGTTGATGCCAAGTTAGAAACCAATACTGCCATGCCTGCTGCATTTCTCATGAAGCAGATGGATTGGCGGGAGAATCTAGATGAGCAGGCCGAAGATTTGGCTGCCTTAGATGCTTTAATGGCTGAGGTACAGGAGTCTAAGCAAGACACGCTTACAGAAATTGCCCAGGCTATCGATGGCGCCAAGAACTATGCGCGTGCCGCAGAATTACTCCGCAGTTTACTCTTCATCGATAAGTTTGCGATTGAGCTTGATGATGCCATTGCAGCCTTAATCTAGTTCTCACTCAAGCTAAACTCTATCCCCTATGGCCTTATTACAAATCTCTGAACCTGGAAAATCGCTAGCGCCCCATCAGCGCCGCATTGCTGTGGGTATTGATTTGGGAACGACCAATTCTTTGGTGGCAATTGTGCGTGATGCCTTGCCTAAAGTGCTGCCAGATGCCCAAGGGCGCGAGCTACTCCCATCTGTTATTCGCTATTTACCGAATGGTAGAACTCAAGCCGGATTTGAGGCGCTTGAGAGCGTAGTGATTGACCCAAAAAACACTATTCTTTCTGTAAAGCGCTTCATGGGTCGCGGTTTGTTAGATGTAGAGAATATTGAAAGTGCCCCATACGACTTTGTCGATCAACCCGGCATGCTTAAACTCAGAACAGTTGCTGGGGATAAGAGTCCAATCGAAGTCTCAGCAGAAATCCTTGCACGCTTGCGCCAATTAGCGGAAGACTCTGTGTCTGATGACATTGTTGGCGCAGTGATTACAGTCCCTGCATACTTTGATGATGCGCAACGTCAAGCAACCAAGGATGCTGCTAAGTTAGCTGGCATCGAAGTTCTCCGTTTATTAAATGAGCCGACTGCTGCTGCGATTGCTTATGGATTAGACAATGCCTCAGAAGGTATTTACGCCGTTTATGACTTAGGTGGCGGAACCTTTGATATTTCCATATTGCGCATGAGTCGAGGTGTGTTTGAAGTGCTCTCTACTGGAGGGGATTCTGCTTTAGGTGGCGATGACTTTGATCACCGCCTATATTGCTGGGTGATTGAGCAAGCAAAACTTCCACCGCTATCGATACACGATCATCGTACGCTGCTGCAGGCTTGTAAGCACGCCAAAGAGTTGTTGAGTCATAACCCACTAGCGCGCGTACACGAGACGCTGGCGGATGGTACGGTGGTGAATGTAGGCGTTAGTCAGGCGCAACTCTTTGAGATAACTCAGAACCTAGTGACTAAGACCTTGATGGCTTGTAAAAAAGCTTTACGTGACGCCGGCCTTAAAGCTGAAGACGTTAAAGGGGTGGTGATGGTGGGTGGTTCCACCCGCATGCCGAATGTGCAACGAGCCGTTGGTGAATTATTCGGTACAAAACCATTAAATAATCTCAATCCTGATCAAGTGGTTGCACTGGGTGCGGCGATGCAGGCTGACTTATTGGCCGGCAACCAGAGTAAAGACGATGAATGGCTTTTACTGGATGTCATTCCGCTATCGCTCGGCCTTGAAACCATGGGCGGTTTAGTAGAAAAAATCATTCCGCGTAATACGCCAATTCCGGTGGCAAGAGCGCAAGACTTCACAACCTTTAAAGATGGGCAGACTGCATTGGCTATTCAGGTGGTGCAGGGTGAGCGCGAACTTGCGCAAGACTGTCGCTCATTAGGTAAGTTTGAATTACGCGGCATACCAGCAATGGCTGCAGGTGCAGCGCGCATCCGGGTAACTTTCCAGGTGGATGCTGATGGCTTATTGTCTGTAAGTGCCGTAGAGCAAGGCTCTGGCGTTAAAGCATCCATTGATATTAAGCCTTCTTACGGCTTAACTGACGCAGAAATTACACGTATGCTACAAGATGGTTTTGCATCCGCTAAAGAAGATTTACTTTCTAGATCATTGCGCGAAGAGCAGGTAAATGCGCAGCG
>CANBSM010000162.1 GCA_947372155.1 Burkholderiaceae bacterium | reverse complement strand
CGTAACAACGTAGTGTTGTCACGTCGTGCAGTGGTTGAAGCTAGCCAAGGTGAAGAGCGTGCTAAGTTGATGTCTAACCTTAAAGAAGGCGCAGTAGTTACTGGCCTCGTTAAGAACATCACTGATTACGGCGCGTTCGTTGACCTCGGTGGTATCGATGGCCTCTTGCACATCACTGACTTGGCATGGCGTCGTGTGCGTCACCCAAGCGAGATGTTGACTGTTGGTCAAGAAGTTACCGCTAAGATTTTGAAGTTTGATCAAGAAAAAAACCGTGTTTCACTTGGCGTGAAACAGCTTGGTGATGATCCTTGGGTTGGTATCGCTCGTCGTTACCCACCGAACACCCGTTTATTCGGCAAAGTAACTAACTTGACTGATTACGGCGCATTCGTTGAAATCGAATCTGGTATTGAAGGTTTGGTACACGTTTCTGAAATGGACTGGACTAACAAGAACGTTGCTCCAAGTAAAGCTACTGCATTAGGAACCGAAGTTGAAGTCATGGTTCTGGATATTGATGAAGACAAGCGTCGTATTAGCTTGGGCATCAAGCAGTGCAAAGCTAATCCATGGGAAGAGTTCTCACGTGCCCAACAAAAAGGCGATAAGTTAACTGGCGCAATCAAGTCTATTACTGACTTTGGTGTGTTCATTGGCTTGCCTGGCGGCATCGATGGTTTAGTTCACCTCTCAGACCTCTCATGGAATGAGCCAGGAGAAGAAGCTGTTAAGAAATACAAAAAAGGTGATGAAGTTGAAGCCACGGTATTGGCTATTGATGTTGAGAAAGAGCGCATCTCTCTCGGTATCAAGCAATTGTCTGGCGACCCATTCAATAACTACACATCTGTCAGCGACAAGGGTAGCCTCGTTACTGGTACTGTGAAAGCGGTTGATGCTAAGGGTGCAACTATTCACTTGGCTGAAGAAGTTGAAGCTTACTTACGTGCTTCTGAGATCTCAACAGATCGCGTTGAAGATGCACGCAATGTATTGAAAGAAGGCGACAGCGTTACTGCAATGATCATTAATATTGATCGTAAGTCACGCGTTATCAATCTTTCAATCAAAGCAAAAGACAGCTCTGATCAACAAGATGCAATGAGCAAGCTCCAAGGTGATGCGCAGTCTGGCACAACCAATTTGGGTGCTTTGTTAAAAGCAAAAATGGACAATCAAGGCTAAATCAATTTCGCCGCTTTCCATTAGGGGAGCGGCGATTTTTTATTGATAGATCATGACAGATCAAGAGCAACAAGCCATTACCCGCTCCGAACTAGTGGAGAGCCTTGCGGAACAGTTTCCGCAGCTTTTGCCTAGAGACGTGGAGTTAGCGGTAAAAACTTTGCTGGACACAATGACTCACGCTTTGGCTGAGGGCAAGCGAATCGAGTTGCGTGGCGTGGGGAGTTTTGTTCTTCATCATCGTCCTGCACGCACTGGTCGTAATCCCAAGTCGGGCGATAAAGTATTGATTCCAGAAAAACGCGTTCCGCACTTTAAGCCTGGCAAAGAGTTGCGTGAGCGAGTAGATTACAAGCCGTTGAAGCAGGTGGGCCCCAAAGAGGGTTCTGGTGCCTAAGATTCAGGCTAAACCTCAGTGGTCCATTCGGGCCATTTTTTTATTTAAATTCTGCACGCCATGATTCAGATAGCTACTGCTTGGTTATTACTACTGCCGGTGATGTTTGGTATCGGATGGTTGGCGGCACGCTGGGATTTGCGTCTTGAAAACCGTATGGATGAGCGTGAGCGTATGCGTCAGCAACGTTCCACTTTTAAAGGTTTAAGTCTGTTGCTAAACGAGCAGCCCGATCAGGCGATTGAAACTTTGGTCAAAATCGCACAGTTAGATCCAGAGACTATTGAACTTCATTTTTCATTAGGTAATTTATTCCGCCGTCGTGGTGAAACTGAGCGCGCTATACGAGTGCATCAACACTTGGCCAATCGTGATGACTTAAAGCCTCGTGATCGTGACCATGCGGCCTATGAGTTAGGTCGTGACTTCTTGCGCGCTGGATTACTGGATCGAGCAGAAGCATCGTTAAATCGTGTGGGTAATGGCAAGTATGCCGAGCCAGCAAAAGAAAGCTTGTTGGAGATGTATCAAATTGAGCATGATTGGACAAAAGCCATCATTGCAGCAAGTGAGCTTGAAGCTATACAAGGCAAATCGCATCACACAGAAATCGCGCAATTTCATTGTGAGCTGGGTCAAGAAGCATTACGTCGCAAAGATTTGGTAGAAGCAGAGCAATCGATACAGCGTGCCTTACAGGCAGTGCCCAATCACGCGCGTGCTCTGATATTGCAGGGCGATTATTTAATGGCAATGGAGCGCCCCACTCAAGCGATTGAGGCTTGGAGCGTGATTGCTAGTAAGCATCCTGCATACATGCATTTATTGGCAGATCGTTGGATGTTGGCTCATACCGCAATTAATAAGGTGGATGAGGGCTTAGATCGTCTTTGTGAATTACTGAAAACCCAAGCCACAGGTGAGTTGCTCGATATTGTGCATAAACACCTGATGAAAATTCGGGGCCCACAGGCAGCAAATGCCATGTTGTCTGATGTAATGCAGCATTCCCCAACTCTCATCGCTCTGTCTAAGATGGCGGAAACCCGCCTTGCACTGGAGGAGGGTAGCGCCAATCCAGAAAGACTGTTGGAGTTGCAATCTATTCTGAATCTATTGCGTCAGCGTACAACTAGTCTGGCTCGTTACACTTGCGGCAATTGTGGCTTTAGGGCAAGAAGGTTTTATTGGCAGTGCCCTGGTTGTAATCATTGGGAGGCATACTCCCCAAGGCGTAGCGAGGGTGCTGCACCAAGCGGCCCTTCAATGTAAATTAATTAAACCGTCATGATTTCAATATGTAATGATGTATTTAAATAAAGAATTGTTGGAGATCAATTGAAAGTCACCATCATCGGTAGCGGTTACGTAGGTTTAGTTACAGGTGCATGCCTAGCTGAGCAAGGCAATAACGTCTTTTGTGTTGACGTAGATGCCAAAAAGATTGAGATTCTCAATTCTGGCGGCGTGCCAATTTACGAGCCTGGCCTTAAAGAAATGATTGAGCGCAATCGCGCTGCTGGCCGTTTGCAGTTCTCGACTGATATTGCGGCTTCTGTAGCCCATGGGGATATTCAGTTTATTGCGGTAGGTACACCACCCGATGAGGATGGCTCAGCAGATCTTCAATATGTTGTAGCGGCAGCGCGCAATATTGGCCGTCACATGACCACTCCCAAAGTGATTGTGGATAAATCGACTGTTCCAGTAGGTACTGCCGATAAAGTATCTGAGGCAATTACTGAAGAGCTCGAAAAAAGAAACTTATCTCCAGAACTCTGCTCAGTAGTCTCTAACCCCGAGTTCCTTAAAGAAGGCGCAGCTGTTGAAGACTTTATGCGCCCCGATCGCATTGTGATCGGTACAGAAAGCACTCCAGCTGGATTGCACGCTAAAGAGCAAATGCGCAAACTCTACGCTCCCTTTAATCGTCACCATGAGCGCACCTATTACATGGATGTCAAAAGTGCTGAGCTCACTAAATATGCTGCCAATGCGATGTTAGCCACCCGCATCTCCTTTATGAACGAGTTGGCTAATCTTGCTGATCTAGTGGGCGCTGATATTGAGGCAGTGCGCCAAGGCATTGGTTCAGACTCCCGTATTGGTTATGGCTTTTTATACTCGGGTACTGGTTATGGCGGCTCATGCTTTCCCAAAGACGTATCAGCACTATCTAAGACCGCAAAAGAGCATGGCCGGGATCTGAAGATTCTGGATGCTGTAGAGGCTGTGAATGAATTGCAAAAATACATCTTGGTCGAAAAGATCGAAAAGCGTTTTGGTAAAGATCTCAAGGGGATGAAGTTTGCTCTGTGGGG
>CANBSM010000161.1 GCA_947372155.1 Burkholderiaceae bacterium | reverse complement strand
CTCCGTTCCGTATATCAAGCATTTCATCATGTTGCGCCTGATGACAATGTATTGATTGCTCATCAGCCAGAAGAGATCCACTCTGCAGATCGCGTCGTTTTGCCCGGTCAAGGTGCTATGCCAGATTGCATGAAGCATCTAGAAGAATCTGGATTGTTAGATGCCTTACTGGAGGCTTCCAAGAGCAAGCCGCTTTTAGGGGTCTGTGTAGGCGAACAAATGCTGTTTGATAGAAGTGCAGAGGTACGCGCTACCGAGCAATGGACACCTTGCCTGGGCTTGATTCCTGGGGAGGTACGTCGTTTTGAGTTGGCTGGTAAAAAGCAGCCAGATGGATCTTCCTATAAAGTCCCTCATATGGGCTGGAACCAGGTGCGTCAAGACCGAAACCACCCCCTTTGGAATGGCATACCTGATTTAACAAGCTTTTATTTTGTGCATAGCTATTATGTTGTACCGCAGCGCAATGAAGATACAGCCGGCTCTACTGAATATGGCGATTGGTTTACATCTGCGGTGGCGCGAGATAATATTTTTGCAACTCAATTTCATCCAGAAAAAAGTGCAGAATACGGTTTAAAGCTTTATCAAAATTTTGTTTCTTGGCAACCTTAATACTCCTATCCATTCGCTATGCTGCTGATTCCCGCAATTGATCTTAAAGACGGCCACTGTGTTCGACTCGAACAAGGTGATATGGATAAAGCCACGGTATTTTCAGAGGACCCTGGCGCAATGGCAGCGCATTGGATTAGCAAAGGTGCTAGACGTTTGCATTTGGTAGATCTCAATGGCGCATTTGCTGGCAAGCTCAAAAATGAGTCTGCGATTAAATCGATTCTTAAAGCAGTTGGCAATGAAATCCCTGTCCAACTCGGTGGTGGGATTCGTGATCTTGAAACCATTGAACGTTTATTAGATGACGGTATTAGCACTGTCATCATTGGTACAGCAGCCGTGAAGAATCCTGGCTTTGTGCAAGATGCTTGCACAGCATTTCCTGGTCATGTGATGGTTGGTCTTGATGCACGTGATGGCAAAGTAGCGACTGATGGTTGGAGCAAGATTACCGGTCATGAAGTGATTGATCTTGCCAAGAAGTTTGAAGATTGGGGCGTAGAGGCCATTATCTATACCGATATTGGACGGGATGGCATGCTCAAGGGCGTCAACATCGAAGCCACAATCAAGCTGGCTCAAGCCATTCGTATCCCGGTCATTGCCAGTGGCGGCCTCTCTAACAATCAAGATATTGAAGCGCTTTGTAAAGCTGAAGAAGAGGGTGTCATGGGTGTGATTGCGGGACGCTCAATCTACGCTGGCGACCTTGATCTTGCAGCCGCTCAAAAATATGCCGATGAGTTAACCCTCAAGTACGCAAAGAAAATCATCTAGTGTTAACTAAGCGAATTATTCCCTGTCTTGATGTCACTGCAGGGCGCGTTGTTAAAGGTGTGAACTTTGTAGGCTTGCGTGATGCAGGCGATCCTGTAGAAATCGCTAAACGGTATGATACCCAAGGCGCCGATGAGCTGACATTCTTAGATATTACTGCGACCTCTGATGGGCGCGATCTCATTTTGCACATCATTGAAGATGTTGCTTCACAAGTATTTATTCCCTTGACTGTTGGTGGCGGTGTTCGTGCGGTTGCTGATGTGCGTCGCTTGCTCAATGCGGGTGCAGATAAAGTGAGCATGAATTCTTCCGCGGTAGCCAATCCTGATTTAGTTTCGGATGCTGCTGCTTATTACGGCTCCCAATGTATTGTGGTGGCGATTGATGCTAAGCAAACTGAAGCGGGTAATTGGGAAGTGTTCACCCATGGTGGTAGAACTGCGACCGGAATGGATGTAGTCACATGGGCTACTGAGGTGGCTAAACGTGGTGCAGGCGAGATTCTATTAACTAGCATGAACCGCGATGGCAGCAAAGATGGCTTTGACTTGGCTTTAACTGCTGCAGTAAGCGACGCGGTTTCTGTTCCCGTGATTGCCTCTGGCGGCGTTGGTAATTTGCAGCATTTAGTCGATGGTATTACTAAGGGCCATGCAGATGCAGTATTGGCAGCTAGCATTTTTCACTATGGTGATTACACCGTTGGGCAGGCAAAAGAATATATGGCAGCCCAAGGAATTCCGGTTCGGATTTAGTTAGGGTTCTTAAGCGCTAATCGCCATATGCGCGATAAAAGCAGAGCGATTTTCACCAGCGGATTTAGCTTTGGCATCTAATCTTGCCAATACTCTTTTTGGTAAAGAGATATTTACTCTTTCAATATCGTCTGATAGCAAAGATGGATTTATCTCGGCAATTGCCCAGATAAATCCCTTGAACACTTTCTTCTTCTGTAGATCGGTAATGGAGCTGGGCTTGGGTATATCTTCGCCCGCATCTAGGGCGGTTTCAATCCAAAGCCCAATCGCTTCTTTGGCATTTTCAATAGCCTCGTCAATACCGCTGTCAGCAGCCGAGAAACAGCCTGGCATATCAGGAACGATGACGCTCCATGCCAACTTATCTCCACCTGGTTCAATAGCAATTGGATATTTCATCATTGACCCCTCTATTTAATTTCTGTTTGTTTCAGTATCTTTTGCACCAATCCAATGCCCAGATCTTTTTAAGGGTATGGAACGGTAATGTGTCCAGCCTTGCGGGGATGGTTAAAAACATGATGAGAGCCTTTTGAGCCCCGCAATACCCAGCCATCTTTTTCTAATGTCTTGATGAGTTCTTTGCTATTCATCTACGCATTATAAATTTTATACACATCAAACACACAAAAAGGGTTATTGTCCAGAAGGTGGGATGGGCTGTTGCAGTAAGCCGAAGGCGATTCTTATTTGGGTAGCCCTTAATAATTCTGTCAAAATTGGATAAATGTCAGATACAAATAAAAACTCACTAGACCAGGCTCTCCTAGAAGCGGTGACTTGGAATGACCAAGGATTGGTTCCAGTAATCGCCCAAGAAATTGGCAGCAAGGATATCTTGATGATGGCCTGGATGAATCGCGATGCTCTTTTGGAAACCATCCGCTTGGGTGAGGCTGTCTACTGGACTCGTTCTAGACAAAAGCTATGGCACAAGGGCGAAGAATCTGGGCATACCCAGAAAGTAAAAGAAATTCGCTTGGATTGTGATGGGGATACGATTTTGCTGATGGTTGAGCAAAAAGATGGGATTGCTTGTCATACGGGTGAGCATAGTTGCTTCTTTAGGCAATGGGATTCTGTAAGCTCAAGTTGGATCAAAATCAGTAAAACCTGACCCAAGACATTATTTTGGGGCTTTATTTTCAGTTTGCTCTAGTTTAGAATGGTATATACTTTGATATATACCAAGGAGCTAGGATGATGAGCCTAATAGCAAAAATCTTTATGAATGGACGCAGCCAGGCCATACGCTTGCCTGCGGCATTTCGTTTCGAGGAAAAAGAGGTTTTTATTCGGCGCGATGCTAATACAGGTGATTTAATTCTTTCCAGAAGACCTGAAAACTGGGATAGTTTTTTCTTGGCGCTTGCGAGCGCGGATGTTCCTTTGGATTTCTTAAGCCCTAAAGATCGAAATCAAGGTTCGCAAGATCGAGATCCTTTTGCTGGAGTCAATGAGTGATGAGATATATGCTCGATACCAATACCATCAGCAGCCTGATTAAGAAAAACCCAGTAGTAAGCAGAAAAATCGCCAGTGTTCCTATGGAAAGACTATGCTTGTCAGTTATATCTGAAGGTGAAATTCTCTATGGTTTGGCAAAAAAGCCAAATGCAAGGAACTTACATTTGGTTGTACAAGAGTTTTTAAAGCGAGTGGATGTTTTGGTTTGGGATACTGATGTAGCGGAGCATTATGGTGTTTTAAGGGCTCAATTAGAGAGTAATGGAAATTTACTAGGCCCTCTTGACATGCAAATTGCAGCACATGCTTCTCAGCTCGGGGCAATTTTAGTAACAAATGACCAAGCTTTTAAAAGGATTCAGAAGCTACAGGTAGAGGATTGGACTGTATAGTCTGAAAAAATATATTAATGAACAAAATACTGAATTCAGACAAAAAAATTGAATCTGGATTAATCCATTTAGCCGATGTAGTTGATCAACGTCGTGATGCATTTAAGGCGGGCCAAACAGATCCAAAAACTTCTTATACCGCTTTACTCTTTTCAAAGGGTGATGACGGGATCTTGAAAAAGATTGGCGAAGAAGCGACTGAGGCTGTGATGGCGGCAAAAGATGCGCGCAACTCTAATTTGGCGGCTGATCAGCAAAAGCTCTTGGTGGGCGAAATGGCCGATTTGTGGTTTCACTGCTTGATTGCTTTGTCTCAATTTAACCTACGCCCGGAAGATGTCATTGCCGAGCTTGATCGTCGCTTGGGTACTTCTGGCATTGAAGAGAAGGCCGCGAGAAAAGCAGTTGGTAAAGAGTAAGTACGGATAAATACGAGAAAAAGTATGTCACACGATCCTAATTGCCTGTTTTGTAAGATTTCTCAAGGTTTGATTCCTTCCCAGAAGGTGTATGAGGACGAGGAAATCTATGCTTTTAAAGATATCAACCCGGCTGCGCCAATCCATTTTCTGATGATTCCTAAAAAGCATATCCCTATGCTGGAGTCGGCGGAAAGCGTAGATGCGCCTTTGCTGGGTAGAATGATGGAGTTAGCACCGCGTCTTGCCAAAGAGCAAGGCTGCCGTCCTGGTAAGGATGGCGGCTTTAGATTGATGGTAAACAATGGTGCGGATGGTGGGCAGGAGGTTTATCACTTGCATTTACATGTGATGGGCGGTCCCCGCCCCTGGAAAAAATAATCCAAGGAGATTAAAAATGGGTTCATTTAGCATTTGGCATTGGTTGATTGTTTTGGTTATCGTGATGTTGGTATTCGGTACCAAAAAATTGCGCAATATCGGACAAGATTTGGGTGGCGCTGTAAAAGGTTTTAAAGATGGCATGAAAGCTGCTGAAGAGCCTAAAGAGCAGATTCAACAAAGTTCTGCAACAGCAGAAAAGACGGTTGATGTTCAGGCTAAAGACATTAACAAATAACTAGTAAATAAATAAAGCGCGATAGAAACTCATGCTGCATTTAAATAACTGCGTTAAATGATTGATCTCGGAGTTTCAAAGCTTGCGCTCATTGCTGTAGTTGCTCTGGTGGTGGTTGGACCAGAGCGCCTGCCTAAGGTAGCTCGCATGGCTGGTAATTTGTTTGGGCGTGCGCAGCGCTATATGGCGGACGTCAAGTCTGAAGTAAGTCGTCAAATGGAAGTGGAAGAATTTAAAAAGTTTCGAGAAGAAACTGCCGCCACTCTCAAAGAAGTTGAAAATAGTATCGGCTCTACAGTTCAAGAGGCTGGCGCTAACTTAAGCGATCAAGCGGATATTTTTGAAACTAGGTTTGATAAGCCGGCCTTAGATGAAAAAGAAGTGCTGCGCAAAACTAAGCGCCAAGGGCGCAATAGCTGGGG
>CANBSM010000160.1 GCA_947372155.1 Burkholderiaceae bacterium | reverse complement strand
TGCTCCCGTTATCGAGGTCAGTGGCCGATTATTTCCGGTGGAGCAGCGTTACTCACCACTTGAGCCAGACGCTAAGCCTGATGGCAAAAAAGAATCCAAAGCCGCTAAGGAAATTCCGGATGCAGTGACGGAAGAGATCGCCAGCTTATGGCGCGAGGGTACAGCAGGTGCTGGCGATGTATTGGTCTTCTTACCGGGTGAGCGAGAGATACGCGATTGTGCCGAAGCTTTACGTAAAGACCATGTCTTGCAGCAACGCTTCCATCCAGAGATTCTGAGTTTGTTTGCTCGTCAATCTGTTGCTGAGCAAGAAAGGGTGTTTAGCCCAGGCAATGGGCGGCGCATTATTCTGACAACCAATGTCGCAGAGACTTCGTTAACAGTTCCCAACATTCGTTATGTAATTGATAGTGGCCTGGCAAGAGTCAAACGCTACTCCTATCGCAATAAGGTAGAGCAGCTTCAAATTGAACCGATTTCCCAGGCGGCAGCCAATCAAAGGGCGGGGCGTTGCGGCCGTGTATCAGATGGTATTTGTGTGCGTCTCTATAGCGAGCAAGATTATCAAAGCCGCCCTAAATTTACTGATCCAGAGATATTGCGTAGCTCATTAGCCGCAGTGCTATTGCGTATGAGTTCACTGCGTTTGCCCAAGATTCAGCACTTTCCTTTTATTGATAAGCCCCTAGGAAGAGCTATCGCGGATGGCGTGCAACTCTTAGATGAATTGGGTGCAATTGAATTCGATGAATCAGAGCCAGCAGACGGTAAAGATATTAATAACAGTTTCAAACTCACTGCGACTGGTAAGCAACTGGCGGACTTACCGCTTGATCCACGCATTGGCAGAATGCTCTTGGCTGCTAAAGATCAAAATGCTTTAAAAGAAGTCACCATCATCGCCTCTGCATTAGCTACACAAGATCCACGCGACAGACCTATGGATCAAGCGGCCGCTGCAGATCAAGCGCATCTCCAGTTTGCAGATGAGCGCTCGGAGTTCCTCAGTTTTGTAAAGCTCTGGAATTGGTATCAAGATGCTTTACAGCATAAGCAAAGCAATCGTCAGCTCGAGAATTTGTGTAAAAGTAAATTTCTGTCACCGCGGCGCTTGCGAGAGTGGCGGGATGTACATGGTCAACTACATACGATGTTGGGTGAGAAGGGTTGGAAAGAAAATGGCATAGCCGCAACCTATGAAGAAGTTCATCTCTCATTATTAACAGGCCTGCTCGGATATGTAGCCAAAAAAGAAGAAGATGAAAAATCTCAAGACCGTAATAGCAAAACGGGTGGGTATGTAGGCGCACGCGGAATTCGCCCTTTTATATGGCCCGGATCCACCATCGGCAAAAAGGCGGGCGCCTGGATTCTGGCTGGAGAGCTGCAAGAAACCAATCGCATGTACGCAAGAACAATTGCGAAGATTGAACCGCAATGGGTAGAGCGCGTTGCAGCACATCGTCTCATTAAATCTTTGAGCGACCCATTCTGGGATAACCGCCAAGGTGAGGTGATGGCCTTTGAGCGAGGTACTTTATATGGGCTGCCGATCTATCATGGTCGCCGCGTTCGATATGAACCACACAATCCCGATGAAACAAGAGAATTATTTATTCGCCAAGCCCTAGTGCAGGAGGAAATGTTTGGGCGCATGGATACGCCTGCGCTCCAGCGTGAAACTGAGTCTGACGCCAAGAAAAAATATCCCAATGCCTTTGGATTCTTTTGGCATAACCGCCGCCTGATTAAAGAAATTGAAGCCTTAGAGCATCGCTCCCGTCGACCAGATGTTTTAGTGGATGATGAATTGCTGTTTGCTTTTTATGAGTCTCGTATTCCTAAAGAGGTGCGTAGTCGTGAAAGTCTTAAGGCATGGCTAACGAAAGATAGAAATACCGAAAAAGATCTTGATACTCAACTTCGCCTAGAAAAAGCGGACTTGATGCGTCATGAGGCGGCTGGCATCACCGTAGATCGCTATCCAAAGACGATGTTAGTGGGGGGCGCACAGCTCAGCCTGACTTATCACTTTGAGCCAGGAAGCCCCAAAGACGGCGTGACTCTAGTGATTCCTTTAACTCAACTCAATCAAGTGGATGGGCGTCGTTGCGAATGGCTGGTTCCCGGTATGTGTGAGGAGAAGGTACTCCTGCTTCTGAAATCCTTGCCTCAGAAACTTCGACGCCATTGCGTGCCATTACCAGATTATGCAAAATCCTTCCTCGAGCGTAAGTTAGAAGAGAAGCAATTTGGTGTCGGTGATTTTTTAGATAGTGTGATTGGTGATATTCGTAAAGAGCGCGGCTTAGAAATAAAACGCACTGACTTTAGGCCAGAGGCATTACCACTGCATTCCTCGATGAATTTCCGTTTGATTGATGAGCATGGACGCCAACTGGAGGTAGAGCGTAACTTGGCTCGCTTACGTTCAGAGTATGGGCAAACTGCCCGTAATGCCTTCCAAGCCATTGCTCAGGAAACTGCTCAGGTTGAGTTGGGTGTTGAACCGCCTGCGAACGAAAAATCAAAATCTCTTCCAAATACCCCTGATACGAGTCGCAAAGTTGAGCAGGGCGGTTACCGTACCTGGGAGTTTGGCGAGTTACCAGAAACTTTAGAGATTCAAAAGGGCAATAAAACGCTGTTTGGTTACCCCGCTCTAGTAGATCGCATTGACTTTTGTGATCTCGAAGTATTTGATGATTTAGAAGAGGCTCGTAAACAGCATGCTTTAGGACTACGTCGCTTATTTGCGCTGAGCAATAAAGATACGCTCAAAGCCCTGCAAAAACAATTGCCCGGTATTCGTGAATTAGGTTTGCTATTTATTAATGTGGGCTCGGTAGAAGGTTTGACAGAGCAAATCTTGAATATCGCTCTTGAGCGTGCCTTTATGACTGATCCGCTACCAGTCAATGCTGAGCAATTTGCGGAGCGACTGCAAGCCGGTAAACCGAGGGTGGCACTTATAGCTCAAGAGATTGCTCGACATGCCTTAAATGCATTACAAGCCCATGCCGATTTACAGAAAAAGGTTGCCAGCGCAAAAGCCGCTTCACCAACTGCGTATGCTGATATTCAGACTCAGATGCAGGGACTGATTTTTCCGAAGTTCGTTGCGCAGATACCTTACGCCCAATTAGTCCATGTCCCTCGATACCTAAAGGCGATTGCTATGAGGATCGATAAGTTGCGCTCCAACCCCAGTCGTGATGCTCAATGCCAAAAAGATTGGGAATCGGTTGCAAGGCCGTGGCAAAAACTAATACAGGGTAGTAAGGGAGCAACCTCTTATGCGATGGCTGAGGATCAGGCTTTAACGGATTTTCGTTGGCAGTTGGAAGAGTTAAGGGTGGCTTTGTATGCTCAAGAGCTTAAAACACCAACCCCGATGTCCCTAAAGCGCCTCGAAAAGGTTTTGGCAAGCTTGCGCTAGGTCAAATCCAATGCCATATCCATTAGATTTGGAGGTCTATTCTGTCTCCCCAATTGCTTACAATGGAGGTATGTATAAATTTATCAAGATTAGAGATTTTTGCACTCTTGCGACCTCCGCTTTATTGGCGCTACTGATAGCCAATCAAAATGCTTTTGCGCAGACCACGAGCACGGCAGCCTCAACATCTCCTACAAATCAACCCAAGTTGGCGGTGATTCTCAATTCTGGTGCAGCATCGGTCAGTTTGATTGATATGAATACTCGTGAGGTTGTTAAAACAATCCCCGTTGGCAAAGAGCCTCACCACCTAATGATCACGCCTGATCAAAAAACATTGCTTATCGCTAATGCGGCCGGTAATGATGTTGTGCTGATGAATCCAAGTACTGGTGAGTTGACTGGCAAGATTCCAAACATTATTGATCCCTACCAAATTGGGTATTCCCCAAACCATAAATGGTTTGTAGCAAATGGTAATCGTTTGGATCGAGTTGATATTTATGCTGCTGACGGCGCCAACCTGAAACTTGCTAAGACAGTCAAGTTGGGCAAGACACCAAGTCACATTGCTTTTACATCCGATAGCAAAACCGCCTTCATCACTTTGCAAGACTCGAGTGAGCTTGCTGCCATAGATCTGGAAACGCAAAATGTTTTATGGGTAATACCAACGGGTAAAGTGCCTGCCGGTTTATGGATGACCCCTGGAGACCAGTACCTCTTGGTTGGTATTACTGGCGAAGACTATGTGCAGGTGATTGACTGGAAAAACCGCAAAGAAGTAAAACGCATCCCTACAGGCAAGGGTGCCCATAACTTCCGTCCATTGGGGGATAAGAAGCATGTATTTGTCAGTAACCGCATTGCTTCCACGATCAGCTTGATTAATATGCAAACCCTAGAAAAGGTGGGCGATATCACTGGGCTACCAGCCGGTCCGGATGATATGGAAATCACTCCAGACGGTAAAACAATGTGGGTCACTTTCCGCTTCTCCAAAAAGGTTGGTGTCATTGATATCCCAACCATGAAGTTGGTAACAGTGATCCCAGTTGGCAAGTCTCCGCATGGTGTGTTCTTTACTCCTAGGGCTGGATGGGAATAACGATCGTCATGAAGTACCTCAGTTATAACGCATTCAAATGTATCGCAGCCGCGCTTTTGCTCGGCTGTTTTTCATTGTGCGCTGTTGCGCAATCTACTCAATGCAGCAAGCAGGTTTATCTCACCTTTGATACCGGCAATATGTCTGTAGCCGAAAAAGTAGCTGAGATTCTGAAGCGGCAAAATGTGAAGGCTACTTTTTTTCTAGCCAATGAGAAAACCTACCGCGGTGATTTTGCTCTAGACGAATCCTGGAAACCTTTTTGGCAGCAACTGGCAAAAGAAGGTCATCATTTTGGTAGCCATACCTATGACCATGATTACTTTGTAAAAGATGGCCCAAAGGGTCAAGTCTTTGAGAAGCCACAATTTGGCCCAAAGGCGGGAGAAATCATCCTCTATAACGAAGCGTCAATGTGTAAGCAGATTCGTCGAGTGGATCAACGCTTTCAGGAGATGACAAACCAGCCCTTGCAAAAAATCTGGCGTGCGCCTGGTGGTAAAACTTCTCCAACCTTAATTCGGATAGGGGATATGTGTGGCTATCAGCACATTGGTTGGGCTCCGGCTGGTTTCTTGGGGGATGAGCTGAACTCGGATAAGCATCCCAATAGCAGCCTGCTCAATCAAGCCAGTCGCAATATTGCGGATGGTGATATCACCATGGCTCACTTAGGTATTTGGTCCAGAAAGGATCCATGGGCTCCTGCTGTGTTAGAGCAGCTTATCGTGAATCTAAAGGGGCGTGGTTTCTGTTTTGGGCTACTACCCAAAGATTCTGCAAATCAGTCAAAATAAAGCATGGATTTAACTGCCATCACTTCCTTGATTGCGGATGCTTATGCCAGCGTTCAGGAGCTTCTGTTTTCCAATGTAGTGGGCCCGATTCTGTACCAATTCGATTTAATGTCGTGGGCTGAGGATATATTCGATGGAATCGATTGGTTTTTATTTGGCTGCATGCAGATCTTCTTAATCATTGTTGTCTTAAGAACTTGGGAGCGATTTGCGCCAGCAGAGAAGCAGGAGCGCTT